>JAYVFP010000234.1:0-3498 GCA_043773025.1 Archangium sp. | reverse complement strand
ACCCCCCACGCTCGTGTTCCTCCTCGTCGTCCACCTCCAGTCGCCCGCAGTCACCAAGCCCGGTTCTCGGTTTCCCGGGTTGTTCTTCTTGTTCTTCTCCATCGAACCCCCCTCTGCGCCGATGGCAAGCCATCACTGACGAGCGCGAACAGAAGGATGAACCAATCTCGAGGACGGCACAGCGATTGACGACCAACTCGAAGACCGACGACGGACACCTGTATTGACATCGGGGTGCCGCTTCACAAAAGGAAGAACAACCCGGCGAAATCGGCAGGAGGCAGGAAGGCCCGAGGGGAGAGCCGAGCGTAACGGGCTCGTCGGTCGCCCCAAAGTGGGCGGCCATGGCGGCCGCGGACCTGGTGGCAGCGCAGACCGCCGCGCTCCTGGGGAACGTGGATACCATTCGCTCTCCAGATGAGTGGGTACCGGAACGGCAGGCAGAGCGGCGACACTCTTTCTCGTGTGGCGGGGCCACAACGTCACCCGGCGAGGCGGGGGTCGCGCTGCTGCGCCGCCTGCGGCAGACTGTCGGGGATGCGTGACCCGATGCACGAAGCGACGTACGCAGATCTCGAAGAACTCCCCGAGAACATGGTGGGTCAACTGATCGAGGGCGTGCTCATCGCCATGCCCCGCCCCTCCATCGGACACGCCACTGTCACGAGCAACCTCGGTAACGATTTGGGTTCCCCGTTTGGCCGAGGTCGAGGGGGGCCCGGCGGCTGGTGGTTTCTGGATGAGCCCGAGCTGCACTTCGAAAAGAATGTGCTCGTTCCGGATCTCGCCGCGTGGCGCAAGGAGCGCCTGCCGACCCTTCCGCCAGCGACAACTCCGTTTCTCACGCTGGCGCCTGATTGGGTCTGCGAGGTGCTCTCACCGAAGTCCGCTTCGTATGATCGCATTCAGAAACGTCGAATCTATGCGCGCGAGAAGGTCGGCTTTCTCTGGTATGTCGAACCTGTCGAGCGAGTGCTGACCGCGTATCGCCATGACGGGACCGAGTTCCGGGAGATCGGCAACTGGGGCGGCGATGAAGACGACCGGGTGCGCGTGCCCCCGTTCGACGCGATTGAACTGGAGCTCAAGAGCATTTGGGCACCCGCTGAGTAGCTGAAGGATCCGTTGCTCAACTCTTGGTTGGCCGGCACCTTATTCGATGACACCGACGGGGTCGGTGAGCACGCGAAGGCCATCGAGCTCGAGCAGCACCGTGCTGTGACCCAGCCAGGTGACGCGAAGACCACTCGACACCTTCTGCGTCCACGCCTCGTGGGGACGTTCGACGGCAAGCGGCTTGGCGGGCGTGCGCTGGGTACCGCCGAAGAAATACTCACCGAGCACGGGCAGTGGATTGCCCTGCAGCCCAGGCCCCAGCCCGCTGGGGTTCTTGAAGACCGAGCCATCGTGCTGCTTCGAGGCGCGCACGCGCTCTCCTCGAAGACCTGCCTTCAACAGTTGGGAACGGCGCGACATCCGCTCAAGCTGACATCAGATCGCTGGCTTCGCCAGCCGAGGCGTGCGCTGCACCAGCGCCTTGAACTCGGGCGAGTCGACCCGCATCAACATCACCTTGAGCTCCGTGTCCTGGTCGAGCACCACGCGGCGTTCTTCGCCGTGCAAGAGGCCAACGTGACCCAGCCGCCGCCCGCTGGGCAACTGGAGGTCCAGCTTCACTCCGTAGCCCTGCCCGTCTTCCTTCGGCATCAACACGAGGCGGAATTCCGGAGTGGTCGAGTTCGGTTGTCTGCGCTCAACCGTGATGTTTTTTCCTTCGAACCCCACCACCTTCGGACGGGCGACCGTTTGCCCGTGCTCGCGGACCTCGACCGCGAGGTACAGCTGCTCAGGCGCCCGCGTCACCGGGGCTTGCGCGGCACACCCCACCGCAACGACCAGCACCGTCAAAATCATGAGGAAGAAGCGAGCGCTCATGCCTGTTTCCCTCGTGCAACATGAAGACCGGGTGTCACCGCGAGACAATCCGCGGGCTTCGAAACGATGTTGATTGACCGCCGATGACAGGAGCGGTCTGGGGAACGCGTCATGACGTGACATCGTGTCAAATAGACGCGGTGAGTTTCAGGCGATTGCACGGGGAGCTCCGAAGAGCGCAACACGAACTGGCGGTTTCGCATTCCCGGACCCCATTCTTGCGCACCCATGACGCCCGCTGAGCTGCGCGCCCAGTTCCCAACTCTTCAGAACTTCACGTGGCTCAACGCGGCTGCGTCGTCGCCGACTCCGCTAAAGGTGTACGAGGCGATGAACGGCTACCTGCAGGAGACCCTCGAGAGCGGCGACCTGCGCTACCCCGCCTGGGCCCGCCTGAAAGATGAGGTTCGCGCACGCCTGGCCCGGTTCATCGGCGCAAGTGCCCAGGAGGTCGGCTTCACGCCCAGCACCAGCTTCGGCTTTCACGTCATCGCCCAGATGCTCCAGGCGCGCGGCATCACCGAGGTGCTCACGCTGGAGACCGAGTTCCCCAGCACCACGCTGCCGATGCTCTACGACGGGCTCACCTTGCGCGGCGTGCGCGTACGGGCCGATGGCACGTACACACTGACCGATCTCGAGGCGGCCCTCACCCCGAAGACCGGGGCGATCGCGGTGTCGGCCGTGCAGTACGCCAGTGGTTTCCGGATCGATCTGAACGCGGTCTCGGCCTTGTGCCGGTCGCGCGGGCTCACCTTCATCATCAACGCAGCGCAGGGCGTGGGGCATGTGCCGATCGACGTGCACGCGCTGGGCGCGCACTTCCTCGCCGCCACCAGTCACAAGTGGTTCATGGCCGGGTACGGCACCGGCATGTTGTTCATCGAGCGCAGTTGGCTCGACGAGGTGCCACTGCCGTTCGGGGGCTGGCTGTCGGTCGAACCGCACGAACAGTTCAAGCCGTGGGTGAACGCGCAGGTGGTCGCCGATTCGACCGGCTTCACGGCCACGGGCACGAAGTTCCGCCGCGAGACTTCAGCGCTGGAAGCCGGTGGTGGCGGCTGGGTCGGGCTCTACGGCGTCAATGCGGCGCTCGCGCTTCATGAAGCGGTGACCGCGCAGGTGACGCTGGCTCGGGTCGTGGAGTTGCAGTCGAAGTTGCGCGCGCGGCTGCGTTCGGCGGGGTTCGTGCCCACCACCGTGGACGATGCGGCGACCTTGTCGGGCATCTGCGTCGTTCCCGTGCAGGGCAACCCGATGGACGTGGTTCGCACGTTGCTGCGGGAGGCGAAGGTGGCGACGACCGCTCGGGGCGGTGGGCTGCGGCTCAGCACTCACGTCTACAATGATGAGGGCGATCTCGATCGGTTGATGAGCGCGCTGGTGCGGCTGGGCGTGAAACCTGGCTGAGGGTTTGAAGGACCCCACCATCCTTCCGCGCGAGCAAAGGTAATCCCTCGACTTCGCTCGCAGGGTTGATCGAAATAAGGAGCGCTCACCGTTCATCCCGAGCGGAGTCGAGGGATTACCTCGGCTTCGAGCGGCAAGTGCCCCCTCGACTGC
>JAYVFP010000233.1:0-33232 GCA_043773025.1 Archangium sp. | reverse complement strand
CCCCGAGCGCAGTCGAGGGGGCACTTACCGCCCGAAGGCGAGGTAATCCCTCGACTCCGCTCGGGATGAACGGTGGGCGCTCCTTATTTCGAAAAAACCTGCGAGCGAAGTCGAGGGCCTACTTCAACAGTCTCCCAGAGGGAGAGGGGACCTCGCCTCGTCACTTCTTTGCCGGCAGCGCTTTGACGAACAGTTGCTCGAGGAATCGGCTGGGCGTTGTCTCATGAGCAAGCCGTCTCGCCTCGGCACGAGCGATCGCCGCATCGGCATCACGCTTCTGAAACTCGATGACCTCAGCCGAGTACCAGAGCCGCCGCGCATAGAGCATCCGCAGCTCAGGCGTGAACACCTCGGCCGCCAGCTCGTGCGCCAACTTCTTGACCTTCTCTTCTTTCTGCTCATCGCTCAGCGGCAGCGGCCCATTGCGGATCGCATCGACGCGTGCGCTCAAGGTGACCAGATCCTTCTCTGACGGCAGCCACTGTTCCACCTCAGGAAACGCGTGCAGCGCAGCCCCGCCTTCACGATTGCCTGAATCACCCGGCTCGAGGGCCGGAATGGGGAAATCGGGTTCCTGCTTGTCGACGCCAATGCGGCTGAGCGCTTGCTCGATCTCGCCGCCGTAAGGCGTCTTGGTGCGCTCGTTGAGCGTGATCGCGCGGCCCAGCTCGAGCTTGAGCCGCTCCATCGGCACCAGCATCGCGCGCGTGGTGAGCTCGGTCTTCAGCTGGTCCATGCGCTTGCGGTACAGGTTGCGATTGGCTCGCTCGCTGCCGAACTGCGCCAGCCCGAACTCATCACTGATGATGCCCTGAAAGACCTCGAGCCCACCTTCGCGAAGGGGTACGGCAAAGAGAAACGCGCGCTCTCCGGTGCCCAACTGCATCGAGAGCACGCCAGGAAACTCGTTCTTCGGGGTGAGATTGATGACCGGCGCGGAACCTTTGGGCGCCTCGTTGACCACCTCGACGCCGCTCGATTGCAGACGGTAGAGCGCCTTTTTGGCGAGCTTTGCGTGCGCCTTCGAGGCCGACTGCGCCAGGGCCAGGGGGAGCTCGGCCTTCTTCGCCTTCACCCACGCCTCGAGCACCTCCTGCGCCTTCGTTTCGGGGAGCCCTTCGACCTGCTGCACCGTCATCGAGAGAAAGTCCGTCATGCGGCGGACTCTTGCGCAACCTCAGCGCTTGCGCACGAGGAAGAAGTCGCCCGACTGCGCCGCGACGAAGAGTTCTGATTGCAGCCGCGGGCCGAAGATCTGCTCAGGTCGCACGCCGCGCACCACGAAGTGATCGTAGAACTTCCCGTGTTCTTCCCAGCGCATCTGATCGGGCCGCCACTCGCTGGCCATCGTCGGGGGCGGCGCAGCGCGGTACATCAACGGACTGTGCGGGGTGAGCGCGAAGGAAAAGTTGGTCAACCCGCCGGCCTCGCGCGCCACCACGCAGCCCGCGTGCAGATAGACCGGGTGCGTGACCGCGCGTGAGCCGGTGGCGTAGTTGAGCCCCATCACCCGGGCCTTCGGTGCAGCGCTCTTCGCGAGCTCGGTGAGCGAACGCGACTCGACATCGAACGCTTGAAACGCCGTGCGCAGCGGCAGCATCAACACCAACGCCGCCGCCGCAGCGAGGTACACCAGCCGCTTGTCCCAGAGCGTGGGGAGCGCAGGCACCGAACACACCAGCAGCGCCGCGGCGAGGTGGGCGTAGCGCGTGTTCAGGTAATACATGTACCCGCGAATATCGAAGGGCAGGGCGAGGTAGAGGATTGCCGCCAGCGCCGCGAGCCCCACGATGCGCCACCGCGCGAAGTGGCCTTCTTCACCGGGCAACGTGAAGAGTCCGCGCAGCCCCGCGAGCAGCTGCGGCACGAGGCCCTTTTCTTTGACCGCACGTGCGCTCAAGACGGCGGTGCCCACCGAGCGGGAGAACCCGAAGAGCATGGCGCCGAGCGCGATCAGGAAGACCAGCTTCACAGCGCGCTGATCAGATCCATCAGGCGTCATGCCCGCGAGAATGGGAAAGCTCGTCTCCGTCACCTGGGCAGAGCCATCGGGCGCGCGCGGCATCGAGATGAACTCGCCCACGTTCTGCTCGAGCGACTTCCAGCCGAGGTTCTCCTTCGAGAGCATCGGGCCCCACGATCGCCACGGCTGCCCCGGAGCGATCTCTTGCGGCTGACCCACGCGCAGGCCGATCCACAACACGAAGAGCAACACGCCGGGCATCACGCCCACCACAGCGGGCACGCGGAGGCGCCACGACGTGCCCTCGGGCGCGGGGGTGCTCAGCAGCAGAAACGGCAACGCCACGCCGAGCCACGCGAAGGCCTGCACGTGAAACAGCAACACCGCCACCAGGCCAAAACCCAGCGCAATGCTCCACGTTCTGCGGCGCTGAGCGTCTTCGATGGCGCGCACGAAGAAGCCGCAGGTGATCAACGCGAGCGGCAACGACGCGCAGTAGTTGATGAAGCCCCACGCGAAGCTGTCGCCGTACGCAAAGGGCAGCGCGAGCAATGCGGGCCACGTCGGCCGTTTCAGGCTCTGAAGCAGGAACGCCAGAGAGAGCGGCAGCCCCATCACGTACGCCGAGAGGAACACCCGGTTGGCCAGCTCGAGCGGCATCAGCCAGTTCAGCAAGCTGACCGAATAGTAGTACCCGAGGTAGGGGGTCAGCTCAGGGCGGCGCGCGAAGATCTCTGGGTAGAGGGTCGAAGCGTCGTTCAAGCGGTGCAACACGGAGATCAGGTGAAGGTGCTGGGGCAGGTCGACCAGCGGCAGCGCCTGAGTGGCCCAGAGCGGCGCAACCCCGCAGATCAACGCGAAGATCCAGGCCAGGCGCTCCAGGGGCAGACGGCTCACGAGGGCGCGGACCATGAAGGCCCGGGGGTCGCTTGGCAAGCGCGCTCATCTGGGCTAGGGCCGCAGCAGTTGTCGGGGAAAGGACCACACCATGCAGACCCTCAAGAGCCTCGCGGTTGGACTTCTCTTCCTCGCTTCCACGGCGGGCGCCGCTTCAGTCGAGCGCTCCTTCTTCGGCACGCAGGCCACTTGCTCCTGCAAGGGCAAGGGCGACTGCACGTGTGCCAAGGGCCAGTGCAAGTGCAAGAGCTGCGGTAACGGCAACAAGGCGAAGGTCTTCGAAGCGCTCAAGGGCAGCAACGAGACCACCAAGCTCCCCGACACCGCTCGCCTCGACGCTCGCGGCGGCGTGTTCATCTAAGTCGCTCGTTCGGCCTTCCACAGCAGAAAGGGCGAGACCCTCACCCGCTCGAACTCCACCAGGCCTGCCTTCTCAGCCGAGGCCCGCAATGCCTCTTCGCTGCGCGGAGACAAGCCCGCACCCCGGTGCATGGGCTCGAGCATCTTCCCGGCCTCGTAGGTGGTGGCCACGAAGCGGCCGCCCGGCTTGAGCGTGCGAGCCACCTCACGCAGCAGCTCATCGAGCTCGTCGATGAAGTGAATGAAGCCCACCGCCACCACCGCGCCGAGCGTGCCGTCGTTGAAGGGCATCTGCGGCACCTGCGCGCGCACGAAGTCGGCGGCCTCGGCGTTCTCGCGTACCTGGGACATCGCCTCTTCGAGCATGGGCCGCGACATGTCGACGCCGATCACCGGCACCTTGCTGAAGTCGCGCGAGAGCCTTCGCAGCACCAGGCCCGCACCACACCCGAGATCGACGATGGGGCCGGGCGGGGCTCCGATGAGGTTGCGCAGCACCGTGTATTCGCTCTCGTGATCCAGCCGGCCGCGGGTGAGCACGGTGTCGACGGCGGGGCGCACGTAGCGCTCCCAGGATCGAGCGACCCACGGCAGCTCCATCGCCTGCTGAAGCGCCTTCAACTTCGGTCGCTCACCCACGAAGTCGATGAGGCCGTCGTGAACCGGAAAACGCGCACCACACGAGACACACCGCGCGGGCCCGAAGGCCATGGCGGTACCGGCGACATCGGCCTCGGGGATGAGGCCCCCCACGCTGCACTTGGGGCAGCGGAGCAGCTCGAGCGTCTCTCGTCTCATCCCGCTTTGGTGACGAGCACCGGCCAGCCGCGGGCCATCGCTTCGCGGAAGAACTCTGAGAGCGCCTGGCGGGTCGCGTTGACGCTGGCGGTCTTGGTGTCGGCCACGCTCGTCTCGCCGACCGCGTTCGTGGGGTCGAGCTCGATGGTCGACCCGCAGCGTTCGCAGTTCAGCGAAATCGGGCGCACCAACGCGACGGGAACGGCGTACCGGGTGCCGCACTGGCAACGCCACACGCGCGCGCGTTCACCTGCATCCATCTTGGCGATGGTGAGCAGTTGATCGGCGGTGCGCAACAGCGCGGGGAGATCGTTGGGTGAGCTGGCAAACACCGCCGGGTTCTTCTGCGAGAGCAGCTCGAGGGCGCGGTCGCGGGCCTTGAAGCCGCGGTACTCCACCTGGGCCAGGGCGAGCTCGATCAGCTCGGGATCCGACGCGGTGCAGTGAAGCGGTTCGACTTCGGGCGCGTTCGCCCCCATCGCCAGCGCGGTCTTCTCGTCGAGCAACTTCCAGGCGGGCACTGCGTAGAATTTGAACACGGGTCAGCTCCACTCCAGCATCAGCTTCAAAGGCTTGAGCGCGGCCTCTCCGAGCCCGGGGGGCAGCTCGAGGCGGGGCGTCTTGTCGCGCATGCAGCGGTACAACTTTTCCAGCGTGTTGAGCCGCATGTGCGGGCACTCGTTGCACGCGCAGCCGTTGTCCGGGGGCGCGGGAATGAAGGTCTTGTTCGGAGAGGCCTTCTGCATCTGGTGAATGATGCCGGCCTCGGTCACCACGATGAAGCTGGTGGCGTCGTCTTTCTGGCTGAACTCGAGCAGTTGCTTGGTCGAGCCGATGTAGTCGGCCTGGCGCAGCACCGAGGCTTCACACTCGGGGTGGGCGATCACCTTGGCGGTGGGGTGCTGCACCTTGAGCTGCACGATGAGCTTCTCGCTGAAGATCTCGTGAACCATGCAGCTGCCCGGCCACAACACCATCTCGCGGCCGGTCTTCTGGGTGACCCAGCGGCCCAGGTGCTGGTCGGGCGCGAAGATGATCTTCCGGTCGGCGGGCACCTTCGAGATGATCTTCACCGCGTTCGAGCTGGTGACGATGACGTCGCTCATCGCCTTCACCGCAGCCGACGAGTTCACGTAGGTGGCGACGAAGTGATCGGGGTACTTCGCCTTGAAGGCCTTGAACTTGTCCGGCGGGCAGCGATCCGACAGCGAGCAGCCCGCGTCGAGATCGGGCAGCAGCACCAGCTTGTCGGGGTTCAGGATCTTCGCGGTCTCGGCCATGAAGTGAACACCGCAGAAGACGATCACGTCGGCGGTGGTCTTCTCGGCGACCTGCGCGAGCGCGAGCGAATCGCCGACGAAGTCAGCGACGTCCTGGATCTCACTCTCCTGGTAGTAGTGCGCCAGGATGACCGCGTTGAGGTCCTTCTTCAGCTGGGCGATCTTCTGCTCCATGGGACCGCATCTGTAGCGCCCCCACGCTCAGAATTCACTCTTCGCCTTCATCCACGCTGAGTTGGTAGCTGTCCTGGAAGTTGGCTTCGCGGTTCTTCGCGTCGCGCACCTCGATGACGTACAGGCCGGGCTCGGCGGCGAAGCGCACCGTCTCGGGCCGGTCACCCTTGGCCGAATCGCTGGTCTGCACGAGGGTCAGCTTTCCGTCTTCTTCCACGCGGTGCAGGTAGAGCCCCACGTCGACCTTCAAGACGCCGATCACCGTCGCGCGGATCGCCGTCTTCACGGGCCGGTCGCGCAGATCGATGGAGAAGTAGTCGAGGTCTTTCTTCGGGTACACGGTGCCGCGAATCGGCCTGCCCAGCTTCACCGGAGTGGCCGCCGCGGCGGTGTTGTTGCTCTCTTTCTCTTCGCTGCCGTCGTCGGGCACCACCACCGCGTTGAGCCGGTACGACTGGTCGGCGTTCTCGTCTTCACGCACCCACTTTCCGTCGACCTTCTTGCTCGCCGCCTCGACGCGAATGAAGCACACGCCGTCACACGCGACGTTGTTGAGCTGCTCGGGCTCACGCGCCACGCCTTCGTTGGCCTTCAGTACGACCTCGTCGGGCTTGCCGTCGACCGCCTTCACCACCGAGAGCACCAGGTCGACCTTGTCGACGCCCGAGAGCTGCAGCTTGGCGATCGAGGGCCCGTCGGTGATCAGCCGGAACACGTCAATGTCACCCTTGGGGCTGATGAAGCCCTCGCGGTAGCTGTTCGCGGGAAGGTCGGTGGCACGCGAGGCCTCGTCGTTGGGCTCGAACTCCGCGTTGCCTGAGGTGTCTTCAGGGGCCACGGTCAGGGTGTAGGAGACCTCGGCGTTGGCGCCCTTCTTCGCGTCTTTGCCAGCCCCGATCGAGCTGCTGCGCACCGCGATGAAGATCACCCGATCGGCCGCGCGCACGCCGATGTTGCGCAGCGAGAGGGGACCGTTCTCTTTGGACTTCGCGGTGAAGAGCACCGCTTCGGCTTCCGTGAGGATCTGAAGATCCGTGGAGACGCCTTCGACCGCGCTGATGTCGACGCGCAAGGCGAGCCGCTTCTCGGCCATCATCCCGGCATCCACGCCCGCATCGGGAACACCCGCGTCGAGCTCTTCCAGCGGAGCAGGCGGCGCCGACTCGTCCACCGGTAGCTCGTAGCGGAACCAGTCGACGTCGCCGCCGTGGCCCATCGAGCCCGAGATCGCCTGGCCCAGCGCGACCGGCGTGGCGTCGACCTTCCGCTCGTTGGGCTCGAGCTCGTAGCCGGGCATGCGCTCGGCGAACTTCGCGGTCACCTGGTAGGCGCCGCCGACGCCCTTCTTGAGGGTCACCACGCGCACGAAGGTCTTCGACGAGACGTCGAGGTTGGGCAGCCGCTCGCTGGCCCCCACGCCGCCGGCGTTCACCTGCGCGAGCACGCCGCCGCTCTCGTCGACCACCTCGAGGCTGAGGTCGCCGCCGTTGGGGCACGTGGCCTGAAAGTCGACCGTGCGCGGCAGGGCGGTCTTGAGCACGTACCAGTCGACATCGGGCTTCTGGGGGTCTGCGCCGAGGTTGGCTTCGACCATCGAGCTGCGCTCGAGCACGAGAGCAGTCGGGGCTGAGTCGTTGGGCTCCTTTTCAGTGAGCACCGGCGGCCCGGCGTCGACTCCGGCATCGACGGTTTCTGCTCCGCCGCAGGTCTGGCAGCCCGGGAACGCCAACGTGATGAGGACCAACAGCGCTCGTCGATTCATGCGGGGCGTCATGCCACGCAGACGGAACACCGCAAGGGCGTAAATGTTCCGTGGCATAGTGCGCGTCATGTCGACTCTCAGACTGGTCACCGGCGCGATCGCAGCGCTCGTCGCTGCCCCCGTGAACGCCGGGAGCATCGGCTACGCGCAGGCCACCAACTACTTCAAGAAGGACTCCCGGCCGACGCTGTATCAGCCCCTCAACCTGCTCGACGCGCGTGACGCCACCGCGTGGTGCAGCGCCACGTCGGACCCGCTCAACGAGCTGCTCACCTTCGGCTTCAATGGCCCGGTGCGCCTCGATGAGCTGCGCATCAACTCGGGCAACAACTTCGACGCGAACACCTGGAACGACTACTCGCGCGCGCGGAAGATCGTCATTCGCAGCGGCAAGCAGTCGCAGACGCTCTCCATCGAAGACGTGCGCGGGGCGCAGAGCGTGCCGCTCAACCCGCCGATGCTGGGCAGCCGCTTCACCATCGAGGTCCTCGATCACTACCCGGCCGAAGATCCCGACGCGTCGGTGTGCGTGACCGACATCGTGTTCATCTCGGAAGGCAAGGCGCTCAACGGGCCGTGGCTCACCACCAAGCTCAAGTACGACAAGGCGACCGCGCTGGTGATGGGCACCTGGTACGCCGGGTTCGCCGGTACGCCTGATCGATTTCTCTCGCTCAACTTCGATGGCACGTTCCGGTACAGCTACGAGCCGTTCGACACCACGCGCAACAAGGAGAAGTTGGTGACGGGCACGTACGACGCGTCGAGCTCACGCATCGTGTTCGAGATCGGCGGCAAGAAGCACGGCGTGAAGTTCAGCCGCGACCCGGGCAAGAAGACCGGGCACACCCTCACGTTCGAGGGCGAGTTGCCTGAGGATCTGAAGGGCGATTGGCGCAGCGCGCCCTGAGCAACCACCAGCAATCGTGGTGATATCACCAGTATTGCTGGTGGATGGCAGGGCCCCCACCCCGACCCTCTCCGGAAGGGAGAAGGGTCGTGAGGTCAATCAGGCGTGAGCGGCGGCCTTCTTCTTCCCGCGCGAGGAGAAGCGGGTGAAGAACCCGATGATCTCCTTCTTCGCGGATGCGTAGTCGCTGGCTTCAGCGAACTCTGACTCGAGGAAGATGCCGCCACAGGACTCACAGGTGTCGTAGCTGAGCGGGTTGGCCTTCTCGCCGCCCACCACTCGAACGAGGTCCACGAGGCAATCGGCGCACTGACCGCACATCGCGTCAGGCTCTACCTTCCCGCCGATGCTCTCGAGGCCGGGAAGGTTGTGGTGCAGCAACATGCGGTTCAGATCTGAGACGTCGGCCCAGAGGCCTCCGCACTCACTGCACTTGCGGAACGTCTGATCTTCACCTTCGAGATCGACCATGTCGACGCCGCAGCTCGGGCACATCATTTTTTTGCTCTGCTCCTTGTTGGGTTGAGGTCAAAGCGTAGCGAGCGACGATCATCGAACGCAAGCAGCGTCGTCGCTCAATCGTCCAGCTGACCGATGGGCGGGTGTCAACGCTCTTTCACCCGGCGGATGTCGGCCCCCAGCCCACGGAGCTTCTTTTCGAGCCGTTCATACCCACGATCGAGGTGGTACACGCGGCCGACGGTGGTCTTTCCCTCGGCGCAGAGCCCCGCCAACACCAGAGAAGCCGAGGCGCGCAGGTCGGTGGCCATCACCGGAGCCCCCGAAAGTCGGGAGACACCCCTCACCACCGCCGTGTGCCCGTCGACGGTGATGTCGGCGCCCATCCGACGCAGCTCGGCTACGTGCATGAAGCGGTTCTCGAAGATGTTCTCGGTGATGACCGAGGTCCCCTGGGCGGTGCAGAGCAGCGCCATCAGCTGCGCCTGCATGTCGGTGGGGAAGCCTGGGTGTTCGCGGGTCTTGATGTCGACCCCGCGCAGCCGCTCTTTGGCCACGCAGCGCACGCCGTCACCCTCGACCGTGATCTGACAGCCCGCTTCACGCAGCTTGTGGATCACCGGCTCGAGGTGTTCGGGTGCGGTGCGTTTGACCAGCACGTCGCCGCCGGTGATCGCAGCCGCCAC
Organism: Archangium sp.; assembly: GCA_043773025.1. Taxonomy (GTDB): domain Bacteria; phylum Myxococcota; class Myxococcia; order Myxococcales; family Myxococcaceae; genus Archangium_A. The sequence continues at coordinate 23,943 of JAYVFP010000233.1, read as the reverse complement.
CAGCAGGGTGCCCGCTTCGATGCGGTCCGGAATGATCGCGTGATCGACGGCCTTCAGCTCGTCGACGCCATCGACCGTGATGATGTCGCTGCCCGCGCCGCTGATCTGCGCGCCCATCTTGTTGAGCACCCGGGCCAGCTCTTCGATCTCCGGTTCACGCGCGGTGTTCTCGAGGATGCTGCGGCCCTTGGCCAGCACGGCGGCCATCAGCACGTTCTCGGTGCCGGTGACGGTGATCATGTCGAAGGTGACCGTGCCGCCCTTGAGCCGCTTGGCCCGCGCTTCCACGTAGCCTTCTTGCAGCTCGATCTCCGCGCCGAGCGCAGCCAGGCCCTTGAGGTGTTGATCGATCGGCCGGGCGCCGATCGCGCAACCGCCGGGCATCGACACGCGCGCGCGGCCGTAACGGGCGAGCAGGGGGCCGAGCACCAGCACCGACGCGCGCATGGTCTTGACCAGCTCGTAGGGCGCTTCGGGTGTCACGCCCTTGCTGGGCACCTTGATGGTGACCACGTCTGACTTCTTGCCCGTCAGGCGCTCGGTCTCGCAGCCCATGGTGTCGAGCACCTGGAGCATGGTCTTCACGTCGGCCAGACCCGGCACGTTGCGGAAGGTGTGTTCGCCCGCGGCGAGCAGCGAGCTGGCCAGAATCGGCAGCGCGGCGTTCTTGGCGCCCGAGGCGTACGTCTCGCCCTTCAGCGGCCCGTTGCCCTTGATGAGAATCGCGTCCATTTCACTCCTTCGAAGGAGCTCGCCCGAGCGCCAACCGCTCATGCCTGGCGAGGTCTTTCTCAATCTTCACGTCGTGGTAGCCCGCCCGCGTCAACAGCTCCCTGACCGCGGTGCCTTCGTCTTCGCCGATCTCCATTGCAAGGAGGCCGCCGGACTTGAGGAGAGGCAGGGCGCCTTCGACCAGTCGCGCGATCAACGTCACGCCTTCGGGCCCGCCATCGAGCGCCTCGCGCGGCTCTTGCCGCACCTCTTTCTGCAAGGTCGCGAGTTCACCCGTCTTCACGTACGGCGGGTTCGAGACGATGACGTCGAACCGGGTACCGGCGGGCACGGCCGCGAGCAGGTCACCCTGAAAGAAGGTCACCCGGCCGTCGACCTGATGGGCCTCGGCGTTCTTCTTCGCGACCTCGAGCGCACCGGGCATGAGGTCAGTCGCCCACACCGAAGCCTGCGGCCGTTCAGCCGCGATGGTGACCGCGATGCAGCCTGAGCCCGTGCAGACGTCGAGCACCCGCGAAGGCGCGTCTTTCTTCACGTCGTGCAGCACCGCTTGAACCAGCAGCTCGGTCTCACTGCGGGGGATCAAGACGCGTGGGTCGACCGCGAAACGTCGGCCGTAGAATTCCTTGAAGCCCACCAGGTACTGCGTGGGCTCGAAGGCGAGGCGGCGCTGAATGAGCGCGCGGTACGTGGCCAGCTCTTCTTTCGAGAGGGGCCGATCGAGATCCATGTACAGCTTCACTCTGGGCAGGCAGAGCACGTGCCCCAGCAAGATCTCCGAGGTCAGCCGCGGATCGTCGATGTCCTGCTTGTCGAAGTGACCGCGCGTCCACTCCAGCACGCGACGAATCGTCCACGCCTGGTCGCTCAACGCCCGCTCTCTTCCTGCTGCTTGAGGGCCTCTGCGCGGAAGAAGGTGCGCAGCGCCGAGACCATCTCTTCCAGCTCGCCTGCCATCACGGCGGGCAGGTTGTGCCGGGTGTAGCCGATGCGGTGATCGGTCAGCCGGTCTTGAGGAAAGTTGTAGGTGCGGATCTTCTCGCTGCGATCGCCGCTGCCCACGTGGCCTTTTCGAAGCGCGTCGCGCTCGCTGCGGATCTTTTCTTGCTCGGCTTCGTAGAGCCGCGTGCGCAGCATCTTCATGGCCATCACGCGGTTCTTGAGCTGGCTCTTTTCCTGCTGGCACTTCACGACGATGCCAGTCGGCTTGTGAATGAGGCGCACCGCGGAGTCAGTGGTGTTGACGCTCTGCCCACCCGCGCCCGTCGAGCGCATCACCTGCAGCTCGATGTCGGACGGGTTGATGGTCACGTCGGCCTCTTCGGCCTCGGGCATCACCGCCACCGTGATGGTGCTGGTGTGAATGCGCCCTTGCGTCTCGGTGGCCGGCACGCGCTGCACGCGGTGCACGCCTGACTCCCACTTCATCGAGGAATACACGGACTCGCCCGACAAGGTGATGGTGGCGCCGGTGATGCCGCCCTGGTTGCCCTGGCTGATGTCCATGAGCTCTGCCTGCCAGCCGCGCTTCTGGGCGTAGCGCAGGTACATTTGCATCACCTCTTCGGCGAAGAGCGCGGCCTCGTCGCCACCGGCCGCCGAGCGGAACTCGACGATGACGTTCTTCTCGTCGTTGGGATCCTTCGGCAGCAGGAGCAGCTTGAGCTCTTCTTCCATCTCGGCCCTGCGGGCCTTGAGCGCGGGAAGCTCGTCGCGGGCCATGGCCTTGAAGTCGGCGTCACCCGACTCGAGCAGCTCTTCGTTGCCCTTCAGCTCGGCCAGCACCTTCTTGTAGGCCCGGTACGACTCGACCAGCTTCTCGATGCTGGCGCGCTCGCGGCTAAGCGAACGCAGCCGGGTCGAATCGGCGATCACAGCGGGGTTGGAGAGGTCGGCAGTCAGTCGCTCGAAGCGCTGTTCGACGTCGTCGAGCTTCTCGTTCAAGGCGCGGGCGATGTACGCGCAGGCCCCGTGGTGAGCAACACTGTATTGCTGGGTCTGCGGTCCGGTGTTGCCGCTAGGGGCCCGCTCATGTAGTCAGCGCCTCTCACTCAACGCAGCACCCCACGGAGAACGCCATGCCGGCAGTCAAGTCGAACCGGATTAAGAAGAAGCTGAAGAACCGGGCGAAGGTCAAGAAGGGCGCCCTCAAGCGCCGCCGCGTGCGCGCGCGCAAGGCCAAGGGCAAGTACTAAGTCCTACTTCCCTGCGTCTGCAGGAAGACTCGAGCCGGCATCTGGACGCGCGTCGTCTGGGGCCGGCTTGATGCTTTTGAGCTGGGGAATGGTCGCGGGAAAACCGCTGGAGAGTTTGGCCAGGTGCTGCAGCACGGCGTCGGCCTTCTCTCCTTCGGCCAGGTACGGCTGCACCGGCACCTCAGGAAACGCGTCGCTGTAGGCGGGGATCACCTTGATCGCCTTCACCGCCGTTCGGGTCAGCTTGAGCTCGACCAGCGCGGTGCGTTTGTCTTTCGGATCCCAGTTGCCGCCGAAGACGAAGTTGCCCAGCGAGTAGACGATGGGAGCGCCTTTGTAGAGCTCAATGCCCTGCAGCACGTGGGGGTGTGAGCCCAGCACCGCCGACGCGCCGGCCTCGACGGCTGCGTGGGCGACCTCGAGCTGGTACGGCTCGGGCTGGCCCCTGCTCTCGCGGCCCCAGTGGAAGAAGGGGATTACGTGATCCGCCTTGAGCTTGGCGGCGCGAATGTCGGCTACCAGCATCTCTTTAAGCGCGGCGGTGTCGCTGAAGTGACCTGCGACACCGGGCTGATCTCCCGTGGCGATGACCTGCGCGGGCTCGATGTTGCGATCGCCCAGGAAGAAGTAGCCGAGGAAGGCGATGGTGACGCCTTTCTTCTCGACGATCGCGGGCGCGCGGGCTTCGACCAGGGTGCGGGCCGCGCCGAAGTGCACGATGCCGTGCGTGTCGAGCGTGCTGACCGTGTCGAAGAGGCCTTCGGGGCCGTAGTCGATCATGTGGTTGTTCGCGAGGCTGACCACGTCGACGCCCCCCGAGATGAGCGCTCCCACCAGCTCGGGCCGCGCGCGGAAGTTGAAGTTCTTGGCGATCTTCTCGCCTCGCTCGGTGAAGGGGCACTCGAGGTTGACCACGAAGAGGTCTGCCTTCGTGGTGAGCGGCCTGACTTTGGCAAAGCCCCAGGCGAGCATCTCGTCTTGCGGCTTACCCTTCTTGACCTGCTCGTCGACGTACTCCTCGTAGTGATAGCCGAGCGTGACGTCGCCCGAGACGAGCACCGAAACTTCCGGCGGAGCAGCAGAGATCAACAGTGACAGGACGAGGGCGGTCATTCTTGTTAGGGAGCATCCTGCATGGCTCGAGAGAAGGACTCCATCGCTTCATCCGACGAGCACAACTCGCGCGGCATCGAACTGGCCGATCGGGGGTGGCTCGACGAGGCCCTCAAAGAGTTCAAGAAGGCCATCGAGCTCGATCCCAACTCGTCGCACGCGCACGACAACCTGGCCACCGTCTTCGCGGAAAAGAAGCAGTTTCGTGATGCGCTCGATGCGTACCTCGTCTCGTTGCGTCTCGAGCCCGAGAGCGCCACCGCCCACTACAACCTCGCCTGCTTCCTCTCGGCGCACGCGCTCGACTTCGCCATCAGCGAGTTCCAGACCGCCATCGAGCTCGAGCCCGACTACCCCGACGCGCACTTGAACCTCGGTCTCACCTACGCCGACGCCGGGCGCACGGAAGAAGCGGTCAAAGAGCTGCGCACCGCCATCGAGCTCGAGCCGACCGATCCGTTCCCCCGGCATGAGCTGGCCGGCCTGCAGATGGATGAGGGCGACTACCGCTCGGCCATCACCCAGCTCAAAGACGTCACCCGGCTCGAGCCCGACAACTTCGAAGCCTGGCTCGACCTGGGCATTTGCTACGCGCAGAAGGGCTTTTATGAAGAGGCCGAGCGCGCGTACGAGAAGGCCCGGGCGATCAAGGGTGACGATCTGCTGCTCGTCTACAACCTCGCCGCGCTCTACGCGCAGTGGGGCCGCAAAGCCGACGCGATCGAGCACTTGAAGCTCGCGCTGCAGGTCGATCGCACGAAGGTGAGCGGCTGGTTGAAGGCAGACCCCATGTTCGAGGCGCTCGAGGGCGAGGCCGAGTTCGAGGCGCTCCGCTAAGATGGAACTTGGAGCGTTGTTCCTCGCGTTGGGGCTCGTCTTGGCCAACGGCTTCTTCGTCGCGATCGAGTTCGCGCTGGTGAAGGTGCGTCAGACGCAGCTCGAGTCGCTGGTCGAGCAAGGCAGGTCGGGCGCCGAGCTGGCGCTCACCATGCGCAAGAACCTCGACATCTGGCTGTCGGCCTCGCAGGTGGGCATCACGCTCGCATCGCTGGCGCTGGGTTGGGTGGGCGAGCCGGCGTTCGCGGGGTTGATCGAGCCCGTGCTGCTGCGCATCGCCCCCTCGAGTGAAACCGCGCAGGCCATCGCGCACACCGCCGGCGTGGTGATCGCGTTCGGCATCATCACCTTCCTGCACATCGTGGTCGGCGAGCAGGTGCCCAAGACGGTGGCCATCACGCGCGCAGAGGGCACGGCGCTGGTGCTCGCCTGGCCGATGCGGGTCTTCTACGTGCTGTTCTACCCGGTGATCGCGCTGCTCAACGGCGGCACCCGGCTGGTGCTCAAGCTGCTGGGGCTCGATGGCGCGAACGCCGAGCACGAAGAGGCCCTCTCTCAAGACGAGCTGCGCATGATCTTCACCTCGTCGGCCGAGGCGGGCGGGTTGCAGAAACAGCAGGCTGAGCTGCTGCAGCGCGCGCTGTCGATGATGGAAAAGACGGCACGCCAGGTGTTGGTGCCCCGCTCGCAGATGAAGGCCCTCGATCTCGAGCTGACCCTCGAGCAGAACCTCGCGGCAGCCTACGCGGCAGGCCACACCTGGGTGCCGGTGATTCGCGGCTCGCTCGATCGGGTCGAGGGGCTCATCAACGTGAAAGACCTGTTCTATCTGCACGGTCGGCACGAGCTGAAGTCGCTGAGCCAGGTGCAGCGGCCGGTGTTGTTCGTGCCTGAGAACATCACGCTCGATCAGTTGCTCAACGAGTTCAAGCGGCGCAACAAGCAGATCGCGGTGGTGGTCGATGAACACGGCGGTACGTCGGGGTTGATCACGCTGGCGGATGTGGTGGCTGAGCTGGTCGGCAAGGTGGCTGAGCTGGGCCGCAAGGTCGAGCCGATGCAGAAGCTGCCCGGCGGCAAGTTGGAGCTGCCCGGCACCGCCCAGCTCGACGACATCGAACACACGCTCGAGGTCGAGTTCGACGTCGACAAGTCGCAGGTCACCACGATCGCCGGCTTCTTGATGGCGAAGCTCGGCCGGGTGCCGGTGACGGGCGACGTGTGGATGATGGATGACTACCGGGTGGTCACGGTGAACACCGAAGGGCCGCGCGTGGTGACGGTGCGCATCGAGCCCCGCGTGGTCGCGCCTCCGACGCCATCCGCGCCGTCGCAGCCTGGCCTCGACCCGCTGAAGTAGAGGGGGTTCTCCCGAGCAGGGAACCGGCTTCGTCGGCGATTTCTTTCAGAAAGAACCACCGGTCCTCCTGAGCGAAGTCGAAGGAGCACTTCCGCCTCGCGCAGCAAGTGGCATCTCGACTTCGCTCGCAGGGTTTTTTCGAAATAAGAAGCGCCCACCGTTCATCCCGACAGGGTTGATCGAAATAAGGAGCGCCCACCGTTCATCCCGAGCGGAGTCGAGGGATTACCTCCCCTTCGCACTGCAAGTGCCCCCTCGACTGGGCTTGGGGAGACCGGTGATGGAACCCGATTCCTATTTCAGCCAACCCTCTCGATGCGAACGGTGTGGGCTGTTTCCAGTCCGCTCAGCCGACCTGAACGCCCGCGCGCCGCAGCACCTCGAGCGCGTTGGTGGTCTGCACCACGCCCTCCCGCAGCCGGTAATCGAAGGTCATCTCGCCGTCCCTCACTTCATCCCTGAAGTGCACGTTGCGGATCTTCTCCGGGCGTTCCTTCGCCAGCTCGCAGATAGAAAGATCATGCGTGGTGACCGCGCCCGCAGCACCCAGGTCGAGCAACATCAACAACAACTGCCGCGAGGCGATCTGCCGCTCCTTCGCATTGGTGCCCATGAACAGCTCATCGAGGAAAAACAGGCAGCGATCCTGGTGCTCCTTCGCCGTGTCGAGCACCGTCTTGATTCGCTGCACCTCGGCGTAGAAATACGACACGCCGCGCTCCAGTGAATCTTTCACGCGCATGCTGGTGAGCACCTGCACGCAAGACACCTTCATCGAGCTCGCGCACACCGGCAGCCCCGCAAGCGCCATCACGGTGTTGAGCCCCGTCGCGCGCATCAGGGTGGTCTTGCCGCTCATGTTCGAGCCGGTGATCACGAGCCCCGTGCCCGGCGAGCTCAACGTCACGTCGTTGCGAATCGGCTTCTCCAGCAGCGGGTGACCCAGCTCCACGGCCTCGAGGTGCACTGAGCCGTCATCGACCTTAGGGAACGCGTCTTCTGGCCGCTCGAAGTGCCACGTGGCGAACGAGGACAGCGCCTCGAACTCAGCCAACGACTCGAACCACTGCCGCGCGCCCTTGCCTTGCGTCTCGCGCCAGCGATCGATGCGGAAGAGCACCAGCAGATCCCACAACGTCAGCGCGTTGATGATCGGGTGCATCTGCCCTGAGTGTTTGAGCTCGGCAAAACCCATCAACCGCGCGAACGTACGAAGGCGGGCGGAGACCTTCGGGCCCTCCATCAGGCCCTGCTGCAACGCCAGCAACCGCGGCCCCGAAAACTTCTGCGCATCGATCGACGCGAAGGTCTGCTCGAACCGAATGAACCCGTGCTCGCCCATCGAGAGCGCTTCCCACATCGCGCCGATCGGCTTGCGCGTCGCCACCACGATCGCGATCTGGATCAGCAGGCCTGACCAGAAGGGAAGGGCGTTGATCACGTCGTTGGCCGAGAGCAGCCCCGCCGTGATGGTGAACACCGGCAGCACGTGCGCGATGGGCCACGCCCAGCGGATCGCGTTCAACGTCGAAGGCGCTTCGGCCCACGAGAGGAACCGCGACGGATCGGCTTTGTCTTTCTTGCCGGCCATGCGCGCTTCGGCCACCAGCGTCTGGCGGAAGTCGATCAACGGCCCCAGCTCACGCACCGCGCCCTGCCGCGCGTGGATCGCCTCGGCGCTCTGGGCGGGCGTGAGCAACCAGTCGAGCAGCCGCTGCTCTCCGGCCGCCGTGCCCGTGTCGTCGAGGCGCTGAAAGAGGCTGCCGCGGCCCGTGATGTCGAGGTCACCACCATACAGATGCCCCTCGGGAACCCGGCCTTCACCGGTCGAGGGAAAGTCGTGCCAGCGGCCCTGCAAACGAAGCAGCCCGCGCTCGTTGAGCGATAGCCGCATCTTCGCGAAGTCTTCCCGGCGAATGACGCCCGCGTGAATCACCGCGAGCGCGATGTACCCGGCAAGGCACGCCAACGCGCCCAGCAGACCCCAGCGGGGGATCTTGTCGAAGCCGACCGCGAACCCCAGCCCGATGAAGCCCAGAAAGGTGAGGGTGCGCAGGTTGGCCAACCGGCCGCCCTGGCGATCGAGCGTGACCAATTCGGCGCGGAACTGCGTGACGCGCGTTTCGTACTCGGCTCGTGCGGTTGCCATGGGGTCGACCGGTGTTTGATAGAAGCCGTCGACGAGTGCCACTGCCATTTACAAATCAGGCCGGAAGGCAACGTAAGGAAAGGCGACAACCAGTTGACCGTTCGTTCAGGTTTGTGCCAAGTGCATTGAATTGTTTCGAGTTCGTGGTCGGACGCGCCGGGTCCTCCATCAATGTTCGCGCCTCGCTGGAGAGCTCCGATGAAATCTTCTTCGACCCAACTTTTCCTGTTCGTCTCTGTGCTTGCCGTGTTGCAGGGGTGCAAGGACTGTGGTCTCAGGCCGATTCCTCGCGGCCGTGGCGAAGTGCGAATCATCTACACCGACGCGAACAACCAGCAGCTCTCAGGCGACAACGGCATCTACGACTTCGGCACCGTCTCGATGGGCAAGGACCTCGTGCAGAAGCTCGTCGTGCAGAACGTGGGTCTGGGCACACTGGTGATCCAGAAGTTCGCCAAGGAGAGCGGCACCCCGGCCAGGGTCGGCACCTTCGTCGACGAGCCCTCACCGGTCTTCACCGTCGGCTTCACCGAGGAGACCATCCTGGGTTCCGGTGAGTCGGTCGAGTTCGACATCCGCTACACGCCGCCCGTCGTCGAGGGCGTGCCCCAGGTGCTGCACCAGACCGTGCTCACCATGACCTCGGGCGATACCGAGATCGGCAAAGAGAACGCCAGCATCACCCTCAAGGGCACCGCGGTTTCAGGTGAGTGCGACCTGCCGGCCACCATCGACTTCGGCGCCGTGGCGCGCGGCGACAGCTACACCCTCGACTACGCGTTCGTGAACCAGCGCCCGATCGAGACCCGCGCTTACCTGGGCGCCGTCGAGTCGCAGCAGGGCGATGGCATCTTCGTCATCTCGCCTGATTCGCCCAAGGGCGAGTTCCTCCTCGCGGCGATGCGCTCCAAGACCGCGAAGTTCACCTTCAAGCCGACCGAAGCGCGCGAGTACATCGCCACCGTGCGCATGCGCCGCGCCGAGGGTTGCCCCGAGAAGCCGGTGCGCCTGCTCGGTACGGGCGTGGCCTCGGTGCTCTCGTGGACGCCGCCGACCGTCGACTTCGGCTACGCGCCCCCGGGCACGACCGTCAACGGTCAGGTCACTTTCTCGAACCTCTCGCTGCGCCCCGTGCGCCTCACCGTGCTCGGCACCCGCGAGGGCTCCAACCCCAGCAACGTGTTCAAGGTCGTCGAGACCGACAGCACCGATCTCACCACGCTGGTCGTACCCCCCGGCGTGCGTGACGCGACCGCGCCCGTGGGCATCGCGCCCGGCACCGCCGTGGCGAAGCTGACCTTCCGCCCCACCGTGCTCGGCCCCCGCGCAGGTCAGCTCACCGCCGCCACCGAGCTCACCAGCCAGCCGATGGTCAGCGTCAACCTCCGCGGCGTCGGCGGCGGGCCCGACATCGACGCGCGCCCGTCACCCACGCTCAACTTTGGCCGCATCGCCTACTTCGCCACGGCGAACCCCGCTTCGTTCGCCAACCGGAAGCTGACCGTGCAGAACGTCGGCACGCGGCCCACGCCGGTCGACCCCCGCGCGAACCTGAAGCTCGGCAGGTCTGACGGCGCCGGCGGCTTCGTGCGCCCCTACTGGGAAGTGACGCCGAAGAACGGCGCGCTCGCCAGCGAGATCTGCGTGGGCTTCTACGACGCGGCCAACGGCTGCACCGACGACCTGCCGGCCGCGGGCGCCGGCCGCTACGATCCCATTCAGGGGCTCGAGGCCGGTTCGTCGACCAGCAACCTCGACATCCCCGTGCGCATCACCCCCAACGGGCTGGGCACGCGTGAGTTCGAACTCAAGCTCTTCTCGAACGACCCCGACGAGCCGGTCACCGTCATCAACGTCATCGCCAACTCGGTGATGCTGCCCCCCTGCGACGTAGAGATCACCCCCATCGCGCTGGCCTTCGGCATCGTCTCGCCGCCCGCCATCAAGGATCTCGGCTTCACCATCCGCAACCGGCTCACCGGCCCCAATGACGTCTGCCTGCTCAGCAACCTCCAGCTGCTGCCCGAGAACGGCACGCCCACCGGCATGCCCGCGGTCTTCTCGCTGCCCGGCGGCCCCATCAACGAGCTCGACCTGATGCCGGGCGAGACCAGGCAGGTGATGGTGCGCGCGTGGCCGCAGGGTCAGTTGCCCCCCGTGCCTGCGCAGGTCGTGGGCCGCGTGGCCTTCAACCTCGCTGACCCCGTCGCGCCCTCGCGTGAGGTCGCCTTGACCGCCACCATCGCGAACAGTTGCCTGACCATCTCACCGAGCACGCTCGACTTCGGCACGGTGAAGAAGGACTGCAACTCGCCCAACCGCAACTTCCAGATCTACAACTCGTGCTCGACCGACGTGGTGATCAACGCGGCGGCGATGGGCTCGGCGGCAGGTGAAGGCCCCGGCGGTCCGAACTGCCCTGGCGGCGCACGGTGCCCCGAGTTCTTCGTGGTCTCCGGCATCAGCGGAGGCACCCGAGTCGCGCCCGGCAGCTCGACGCCGGTGACCTTCTCGCTCAAGTACCGCCCCATCAACTACGGCCCCGACACCGGCGCCTTCGTGATCAGCGTGACGCAAGGCGGGCAGGCGCTCGACTACGTGGTCGCGCTCCAGGGCCGCGGCGACATGGAGGGCCTCAACACCGACACCTTCCGCCAGGACACCAAGCCCAAGGCCGACATCCTCCTGGTGATCGACGACTCCTGCTCGATGGGCGACAAGCAGACCGCGCTGGCGCAGAACATGGCCTCGTTCCTTCAGTACGCCACCAGCAACCAGGTCGACTTCCACCTCGGCGTGACCAACACCGAGATGAGCGGCAGCACGGCGATCAAGGCCGGCACGCTCTACACGTCGCCCGCGGGCAACAAGATCCTCCGCCCGACGACGCCCAACCTGCAGGCCGAGTTCTCGGCGTTGGTCAACGTCGGTACGCCGGGCTACGCAGAATCGTGCATGGACCCCGCGACCCGTGCGTTGACCTCGCCGAACATCACCGACCCGGCCAAGAACGCGGGCTTCTTGCGGCAGGAGGCCGTGCTCGCGGTGGTGTGCGTCACCGACGCCCGCGACCAGGCCCCTCAGGCGCCGTCGTTCTATTTGAACCAGCTCCTCAACATCAAAGGCGCGCAGCGCTCGGGGCAGTTCAGCTACAACGTCATCGGCCCCTTTCTTCCCAGCGCGCCTTCTGGTTGCGCGTATGACGACCCGAACGATGGTCGGCACGAGTTCATGGTCACGCAGACCAACGGCGTCAAAGAAGAGATCTGCACCCCGAACTGGGCCGTCGCGCTCGAGCGCATCGGCAAGAACGCGTTCGGCTACCGCACCAACTTCTTCCTCACCTCGCGCCCCGATCTCGCGGCGGCCACCGGCATTCAGGTCGCCATCGACGGCATGGCGATCCCCTCCGTGGATCCCGACCCCAGCCTGATGTCGCGCATCTGGCAGTACGACGCGACGAACAACTCGATCAACTTCGAGCCGCTGTACGTGCCTGAGCCGGGCAAGACCCTGACCGTGACGTACACGGCGGCCTGCATTCCGTGATGCGGTCGACGTGACATTCGCCTTTCGCTCGCGTGGCCTGGCACGGGCCGCGAGCGCTTTTCTGTTTTGATGGAGAACGACGTGAAGAAGCTTTTTTCAATCGGCCCCTCGACTGCGCTTGGCACCTGCCTCCTCGTTGGGGCGCTCGCCTCGAGCCCTGCGTGGGCGCAGCTGCCGCCCATCATCACGAGCACGCAGCCCTACCAGTCGCTGACCGCTGGCTCGGTGGTCCCCGGGCTGAACGGCGACGACCTGGGTGTCCTCGTGCCGCTGGGCTTCACTTTTCCGTGGTTCGGTCAGAGCTACACCCACGTGATGTTGAGCACGAACGGGGTGATGATTCCGGGCTTGGCGACCACCACCACCTGCGCCAGTGGCTGTCTGACCAATGAAAGCTTCCCCACCACGGGTGGCATCGCCCCCGCGATCGCCGCCTTTTGGGACGATCTCGACCTGCGTGTGTCTGGGTCCGTGCGCACGCTTCAAGGGCCCGGACAGTTCACGGTCGAGTACGTGGCTGTGCCGCATTACGGCGCGCCGACAACCAACGTCACCTTTCAGATCAAGATGACCGCCTCAGGTTCGGTCACCTTCCACTACGGCACGCTGGTGGGCACGGGCACCACCTGGAACGCGTCGGCTGGCTTCGTGAACCCCGCAGGTTCCCTCGGAGCGAACCTGCTCAACGGCTGCACCACGACCTGCAGCGCTGCTCATTTTCCTCCGAACAACACCCTCTACACCGTGGGGGAGCCCAACGAGGCCGACCTCGCGGTCAGCACGGTCACCATCGCCAGCTTCGCCACCGCGGGCGATGGCAACCTGAGCTTTACGGTCAACTCCACCTTGCGAAACTTCGGCCGCACGGCCGCCGGCCCCTTCATGTGGCGCGCCTTTCTCTCGCGCGATCAATTGCTCGACGTCTCCGCCACGGATGGCGGCGCCGACATTCAGGTCGCCGAAGGAGGGCCGGAGAGTTTGCCGGGCGTCGACGGCGGCGTGACCCTCGACGGCGGCCAGGCCTTGGTGCTGGTGAGCGGCAGCGCGGCCACCACCACGCCCCCCGCCACCGGCGAGTACTTCGTGCTCGTGCAGGTCGACCCCACCAACACCGTGATGGAGGCCTCCGAGGTCAACAACGTCGGCTCCACCACCACCGCCTTCGTGCAGGGCATCGACCTGGTCGCCACGTCGATCGCAGGCCCCGTCACCACCGGCGGCGGCAACACTGAAAACTTTGCCTTCAGCTTCTTTAACCGCGGCACCACCGCGGCCGCGGCGCCGGTCGGCTATCGCATCTTGATGAGCACCGACCAGGTGCTCGACCCCAGCGACTTCACCGTCTCCACCGGTTCGTACCCGGTCACCGGCGGTCAGACGATCACCCAGACCGCGCTGCCCGTGGTGATCCCCGCCAACGCGCCCAACGGCCAGTTCCACTTCCTGCTGCAGGTCGACCCTGACGGCGGGGTGGTCGAAGCCAACGAGGCCAACAACGTGGCCGCCTCGACCGCCAAGGTCGACGTGCGCCGTGCCGACCTGCTCATCGAGACGGTCACCTTTCTCGACACCGTGACCGGCCTCGAGACCACCAAGGCGAAGTTCGGTGAGCCCACCCAGCTCAAGGTGAGGTTCCGCAACACGGGCGGCGCCAACGCGAACAACTTCCGCGTGGCGTTCGTGCTCTCGAACGACTCGTCGCTCTCGCTGCTCTCCGACACCTATGTCTGTGATCAGGTGGTGCCGGTGGTCGCGCCCAGCACGATGTCCACCGAGGTCACCCTCAACTGCAGCCTCCCGCTGCGCACCGCGGGCAACGTCGCCTTCCGCACCGGCCAGTACTTCCTCTTCGGCATCGTCGACTCGACGGGCGCGGTGTTCGAGAGCAACAAGGCCAACAACAGCCTCATGCTCGGGCCCATTCGCATCACCGAGCCCGGCGCCGATCTGACCGTCACCAGCGTGACCGCGCCGGCTTCGGCGGGCGTGGGTGAGATCGTCCCCGTGGTGCGCAGCATTCGCAACATCGGCAACGTCGATGCGCCGGCCGCCGTCTACCGTTTCTATGCCTCGGCCAACGACATCATCACCGCCGACGACGTGCTGCTGCGCATCGTCGACAACGGCAACCTGCGTGACGAGGGCATGGTGACGCTGCTGCGCAACAGCGGCGACACCGCCACCGAACTGGTGCGGCTGCCGGGCACCATGCCCGCAGGCACCTATTACGTGGGCTGCATCGTCGACCCCGGCTTCACGGTCGCGGGCGATCTCGACGTGACGAACAACGCGCTCGCGTCGCGCAGCATGGTGATCGCGCCGTCGTCGCTCCGGGTCGTCAACACGGCGCTGCCCGACGCGGTCATCGGCCGCCCCTACAGCTACCGCCTGGCGGCGGTGGGCGAGCAGGGTGCTTCCACCTGGCGCATCGACCCCACGCTGGGTGGCGCGCCTGCGTGGCTTTCCATCAGCCCCACCGACGGCCTGCTCTCCGGAACCCCGGCGGGCGCTGGCGGTGCCGAAGTGGTGGGCGTGACCGTGGTGCTCGAGAACGGTGGCCGTCAGGCGGCCGTGCGGCTCGCCTTGCGCGTGCTGCCCACCACCTCGGGCCTCGACATCACCACCACGAGCCTGCCGGCCGTGGTCAACAGCACCACCTCGCAGTACCAGTTCGCGCTCGGCGCTGCCGGCGGCGTGCGTCCGTACACCTGGCGTCTGGCGGGCGGCACCATTCCCACCGGCCTCGCGCTGAGCGCTGACGGCGTGCTCTCCGGCGCGCCCCGCAACGCCTCGAACGGCGCCATTCCCATCACCCTCGAAGTGCGTGACGCGGTGGGCGGGCGGGCGACGCGCGCGCTGTCCTTGCGCCTCATCGCCGCTGGTGCGATCACCTTCCGCACCGTGGCGATCCCCGACGCGTTGATTGGCCAGGAATATCTGCAGGACATCGCGGTGGCCAACCAGGACGGTTCGATGCTGGCCAAGCCGCTGACCTGGCGGGTGACCGGCGCCGTGCCCAACGGGCTGAGCGTCACCCCGCAGGCCGAGTTGATCACCGTCAGCGGCCGCGCCACCCAGGCCGGCACCTTCAGCTTCAACATCAGTGTTGAAGACAACAATGGCCGCACCGATACGCTGGAGTTCACCATGACCGTGCATCCCCCCCGATACCGCGTGACCGGCGTGTTGCCCGAGGTGCTCCGTCCGGGCGCCGCGGTCTCCGTGCCGCTGAGCGTCTCTCCCAGTGGCACCGTGAAGTACGAAGTGGCCAGTGGCGTGTTGCCCCCCGGCCTCGGCCTTCTCCCCGGAGGCACCATCGAGGGCACCGTGGCGGCCGATGGGTCGGAAGGCCTCTGGTCGTTCGTCGTCGAGGTCAGCGACACCGCGGGCATGACGGGCCTCACGCCGGTCTCCCTGCGCGTGGAGCGTGAGCCCAAGGCGCTGGGCTGCAGCAGCACGTCGACCCGCTGGTCGCCGCTCGCCTTGCTGGCCGCGCTGGGCTTCATGCTCTTCCGCAAGCGCCGCTTCTCAGCCGGCGCGTTTGGCCTCGCCGCGGCGATCGCCCTGGTTCCGATGGCGGCGCGCGCGCAGTACCAGGTGGTCGGCCCCACGCCGGTGGCCTACCAGCCGTTGGTCAACGGAGCGGTCACCACCGCTGCCGCCTCGTTGACGGTGCCGTTCCCCATGCCGTTCTTCGACAACCAGTTCACCTCGGTGGCCATGTCGCAGTACGGCTACCTGGCGATCGGTGGCGCCCCGGCAGCCTCGTCCTCCAACCAGTTCGTGCCGCACAGCAGCACCCTCTCGAGCGTGCCCAAGGCGTTCATCGCCCCGTGGTGGGACGTGCTCACCACGCCGCAGAGCGCGGCCAACGGGTACCGCTACCAGGTCAGTGGCGTCGCGCCGAACCGGGTGATGGCCTTCGAGTGGAACGCCGTGGGCGCCAACGCGGCGGCCTCGCGCATCGCCTTCCAGGTGCAGTTGTATGAGACCACCGGCCGCATTCGTTTCGTCTACAGCACGGCGCTCCCCGCCACGGCCTCGGCCTCGGTGGGTCTGCAGAAGGAAGCAGGCGTGGGCGTGCCGGGCCTGAGCTGCGCCAGCAGCGGAAACTGCACCTCCAGCGCCTATCCCGCAGGCCAGGCGATCGACTTCTTCCTCCCGCCCGACCTCGAGGTCACCTCGTTGTCCGCGCCGCAGACCGGCTACGCCGGCGTCGCCTTCCCCCAGACGGCGAGCATCAGGAACCGCGGCGGCCGCGACTCCACGGGCGTCACCACGCGCTTCTTTCTGTCGACCGACGCCACGCTCAATCAGATGACCGACACCATCATCGGCACCAGCGCGGCCATCACCGTCGATGCGCAAGGCACCGCCCAGGCGATCATCAACCTCCCGCTGCCCACCACGTTGACCCAGAGCTCGTACTTTCTCTTCGCGGTGGTCGACCCCGACAACCTGATCGTCGAGCAGTCGAACGCCAACAACGTCTCGGCGCCCTCCGTGGTCACCATCGGCGCACCCACCGCTGACCTCGTGGTCTCCGGCTTCTCCGCGCCGACCGCGGCCATGCCGGGTGCCACGCTCCAGGTGAGCCGCTCGCTGCAGAACCTGGGCAACGCGGCCTCTCTGGCAGCGAAGTACACCTACTTCCTTTCTGACAACGCGTCGGTGTCCATCGCGGATCGTTCGTTGAGCGTGGGCAACCTGGGCGCGCTCACCCCGCTGCAGGTCGACATGGCGATGGACAGCATCACCGTGCCCGCCGACCTCTCGCCCGGTTCGTACTGGCTGGGCGTGTGCGTCAACTTCGACGGCGCCACCTCTCGCTTCGGTGGCAACGAGATCACCATCGTGAACAACTGCTTCACGCAGTCGGGGGCGGTGCAGGTGTCGACCGGCACGGTGACCATCTCGACCGCGGCGCTGCCCACCGCCACCCGCTACGCGCCCTTCGGGCTGCGGCTGCAGGCCACCGGCGGTACGGGCACCTACGTCTGGGAGCTGACGGGCGGCGCATTGCCCCCCGGCCTGACGCTCTCCAGCTCAGGCGACCTGGTCGGTTCTCCTTCGACGGCGGGCACCTTCTCCTTCGACGCCAAGGTCACCAGCGGCACGTTGACAGACACGCGCATGCTCAGCCTGCAGGTGATGCCCGGCGGGCTGCCGTTGGTCATCGTCGACCAGTCGCTGACCGCCGCCGAGTTCGGCCGGGTGTACACGTCGTCGCTGGTCGCCGTGGGTGGCACGCCCCCGTACGTCTGGCGCGCGCTCGACCTCGATGCGCTGCCCCCGGGCATCGCGGTCGCCACCGATGGCCTGCTCGAAGGCCGCCCGCTGATGGCCGGCGACTTCGCCTTCGCCGTCGAGGTGAAGGACTCCACCGGCGCCGCGGTCTCGAAAGAACTGAGCCTGCGCGTGGTGACGCCGACCTCGTTGTCGATCGCCACCTCGGCGCTCGAGACGGCGCTGGTGGGCCGTGACTACCTGCAGCCGCTGATCGCGGTGGGTGGCAGCGCGCCGTACGCGTGGTCGCTCATTCGCTTTCAAGAGCTGCCGGAGAACATCACCGACGCCCCCGGCGCGGTGCTCTTCGACAATGGCAACCCCATCATGTTCCCGGCCGACTTCGGCATCAGCATCGATGACCGCGACACCGCCGAGTACCTGAGCGGCACCCCGCGGCGCGCCGGCCTCTACGCCTTGACCCTCAAGGTCAAAGACGGAGTGGACACCGAAGACACCGCCAGCGTGCTCCTGCGCGTCAGCTACCGCGACGGCCTCGCCATCACCACGCTCCAGCTGCCCGACGCCTTCGTCAACCAGCCCTACCAGCCCTACCAGGTGCGCCTCTCGCACAACGGCGGCAGCGATGCGGTGGGCATCGCCTTCTCGGTGCCCTGCATTCAGCAGGCGGTGCGCCCCGGCGAGTTCCAGTGCGCGGCCAGCGAGCCGTTGCAGCGCCTGCCTGCCGGCCTCAACCTCGCGGCCGACGGTACGGTGCTGGGCACCGCGCTGGCCGAGACGGGCACCTACACGTTCCTGGTGAAGGTGACCGACAGCCTCGGGCGGCAAGACGTTCGTGCCCTGGCCCTTCGCCTGCGGCCTGACTTTTCACTCGAGAAGTCGAGCTGCAGCACTGTCGGTCTCGACCCCTCGTTGCTGGCGCTCGCGCTGGCAGGCTTCGCCCTCCGCCGCCGCCGCCGTTGATCGTTTCGGCGCACTCCCTTTCGTTCAGAAAAGAGAAGCTCAAGTCATGTGGAAGAATCTGTGTGTGGCCGTGATCTCAGCGGGCGTGATGGGTGTCGTGGGCGCCTCGTGTGGCGGCGAGCCGAAGAACATCTGCGTCGATCGCAACATCCGATGCACCTCGCCCACCATCTGCGACCCAGGTGATGGCATCTGCAAGTGCGGCGGGCGGGGCGGGGTGGTCTGTGCCGAGGGCGCGGTCTGCGACCCCGGCTCGAACACCTGCCTGACGCGCAAGTGCGACAACGTCGACTGCTCCGACAAGGTGGGCACCAGCTGCGACGTGCTCGACGGCGTCTGCAAGTGCGGTGGTACGGGGGGCGCGGTCTGCGGCGCGACCGAGACCTGCAACCCCAACGCGAAGGCCTGCGTGGCGAGCTCGAACTGCAACCAGATCGCCTGCCCGCTGAACCAGACCTGCGAGACCACCACCGGCGTCTGCAAGTGCGCGACGGCCACCTGCGCGGTGGGCCAATCGTGCAGCATCGACGCGACCTCGAACAAGACCTGCGTGGCCGACAACTGCGCTGGCGTGGCCTGCACCGGCACGTCTCTCTGCGACCCCGCTGACGGCCTGTGCAAGTGCAACTCGGTCGTCTGCCAGAGCGGCCAGGCCTGCGCCTGCCCCGCGGGTGGTGACGGCGGGTGCGCTGCGAACGCACGCGTGTGCCGGGTGAGCGGGCTGTGCAACAACGTGACGTGCAACAACGGCACGACCTGCGACCCGGGTGATGGCCAGTGCAGGTGCGGCGGCCCCGGTGGCCCCGCGTGCGCCAGCAACCAGATCTGCAACCTCGGCCCTCCGGCGCAGTGTGAAGGGGGCCAGCAGTGCGCGCTGCCCGACGGTGGCCCCAAGCTGTGCGCGGGTGGCACCAGCTGCGACCCCGAAGACGGCCTGTGCAAGTGCGGCGGGCGCGGTGGCGTGTTGTGCGCCCCTTCGACCGGCGCCGATGGGGGCGTGGTGAACCCCGCCGAGATCTGCATCTCGAACCCCATTCAGCAGGTCTGCCGCCGCCCGTGCGACGTGCGCAGCCCTGACTGCCAGCCGGGCCTGTACTGCTACTTCGACTCGACGGCTGCGACGCCTTCGACGTACTGCGCAGTGCCCACCGATACGAAGAGAGAAGACGACGCCTGCTCCACGGCGACGGCCTGCTTCACGATGGTGCCGGGGGCTCGTTCGCTCCACTGTCTGGGCCTCGCGCTCGGGCAGACCGGCATCTGCCGGGCGTATTGCGACACCGCGGCCGGCACTGCAGGTTGCTTGCAGGATCGTGCGCGCACGTGCCTTGCGATCCCCACGGCCCAGAGCGGCACCGGGTACTGCAATCCCATGGGCCCGTGAACAGTCGCTCACGCCCAGCCACGCGCTGATCGCCGAAGGGTGAAAGGTGCTTCAGCTCTGGTCGAGCTGAAGCACCGAAGGCAGCGTTGCGTTGCGGCCCCGGTTTGATATTGATTCCCAAATCAATCTTCACCACCGGAGCCCGCCATGCCGAACTTCTTCACGCCTGAGCACGAAGCCTTCCGCAAGACGGTCCGCCAGTGGGTCGAGAAAGAGCTGACGCCGCACTCCCTCGAGTGGGATCGCGCCGGCATTTTCCCGAGGGAGATCTTCTCGAAGGCGGGCGAGCTGGGCCTGCTCGGCATCAACCATGATCCCAAATACGGCGGGAGTGGCCTCGACTACTGGTACGTCACCGCCTTCTGCGAAGAGCTGGTTCGCAGCCACAACGCCGGCGTGAACATGGCGCTGATGGTGCAGAGCCAGATGGCCACGCCGATCATCAACGAGATCGGCACCGACGAGCAGAAGCGCCTGTTTCTCGAGCCGGCGCTGCGCGGCGAGAAGATCGCGGCGCTGGGCGTGAGCGAGCCGGGGGCGGGCAGCGACGTGGCCAACCTGAAGACCACCGCGCGCCGGGTGGGCGACGACTACGTCATCAACGGCTCGAAGATGTGGATCACCAACGGCACCCGGGCCGACTTCATCACCCTGGCGGTGCGCACCGGTGAGCCGGGGTACGGCGGTGTCTCTCTCTTGACCTTCCCCACCGACGTGACGGGCTTCCAGGTCTCCAAGAAGCTCGACAAGGTGGGCAACCTCTCTTCCGACACCGCGATCCTCTTCTTCGAAGAGTGCCGCGTGCCCGTGCGCTACCTGCTGGGTGAAGAGAACGAAGGTTTTTACCACGTGATGACGAACTTCCAGGGCGAGCGCCTCACCGCGGCGATCGCGGCCGTGGCGGCGATGGAGCAGATGGTCGCCGGCGCCCTCAAGTACGGCCACGAGCGCAGCGCCTTCGGCAAGCCGCTCATCAAGTTCCAGGTGTGGCGCCACAAGTTCGTCGAGCACCTCTCGCACATCGAGGCGGCCAAGAGGCTGACGTACCACGCGGTCGAGCTGTTCGAGGCGAAGGAGAACCCGGTGAAGGAGATCTCGATGGCCAAGCTGGTGGCCTGCGATCTCGCGCAGAAGGTGGCCTACGACTGCCAGCAGTTCTTCGGCGGCATGGGCTACATCGAAGAGACCGAGATCGCGCGCGCCTGGCGTGACGTGCGCCTGCTCACCATCGGCGGCGGCACCTCGGAGATCATGAAGGAGATCATCTCGAAGCTGTCCGGCTTCTGAGGTTGTACCCTTGCCCTGCGCGGCGTGGCCGTGCCACACCCTTCAGCGTGCTTCGACTGTCTTTGACGCTCCTGGTCTGCGCCGCCTCGTTGGCGCGCGCCGACTACATGGATCACTTCGTGGTCCGCGAAGACGTGGGCCCTCGCAAGGCGCCGTACCTGGGTGAGGCGATGCTGGTGCTCATTCCCATCGAGGTGGCGGGTTTTCCGCCCATCGATGAAGCGGCGCTCGAGCGGTTCTTCTCGCCCGAAGATCCGAACGGCTTCGTGCGGTACTACGAGACTGCCTCGCTGGGCCGTTACCGCCCGCGCGTCACCGTCACGCCCAAGGTGAGCTATGCGAGCTGCCCGCTGCCGGCGGCGCAGTTCCCCACCTGCGAGATAGCGCGCGGTGACATCAGCGCCTTCACCGCCGGCATGGACATGATGCGGCAGGCCGTGAAGAAGGCCGACGAGGCCGGCTTCGACTTCGCCCCGATGGACGTCAACGGCCGCAAGGGCGTGGCCGATGGCTGGGTCGACGGCGTGATGCTGCTGACCAACGTGCCCTTCGGGGGCATCGCTTTCCCGTTCGCGTACTTCAACCGGGGCGACAACTTGAACGGCGGCACCAGCGGCCCGCTCATCGTCGACGGCCTGAAGGTCGGCCACCTGGCGATCGCCGGAGAGAACGACCAGTTCGTGATGGTGCACGAGTTCGGTCACCTGCTCGGGCTCACCGATCTCTACGACGAGTCGGGCAAGTACGACGGGCTCTACCTTTCGGTGATGGGCACCTGGGGCTACGATCCCCACATCCCGCTGCCCGACGCCGAGACACGTTTCCGCCTGCGCTGGGCCAACTGGCACCAGGTGCAGGGCCGCCAGCGCGTCACCATCAAGCCCGCGGAGACCAGCGGCGAGGTGTACCGGCTGGGCGTGGGCGACGAGTACTTCCTCATCGAGAACCGCGGCCCGGGTGGCTCGTTCGACAAGTCCTTGCCCGAGCGGGGCCTCGCTGTTTTTCACGTCGATCGCACGGTGAAGCTGGGCGGGGTCGAGGGCGACTTCGTCAAGCGCATTCTCGACTGCGTGAACTGCGAGCCGTACCACCCGTACATCCGCCTGCTGCAGGCCGACGGGTTGTTCGAGATCGAACGCAACGGGCGCTTTGGCACAGGCGATCTCTTCGGCACGGGCGCGTTCCTGCGGCCCGACGCGCGGGGCATTCCGTTGTCGAAGACGAACGAGGTGAACTCCACCAATTTCTACGCAGGCGCGGCCTCGGGGCTCACGCTCGACGACGTGCGCGTGCTCGACGACGGCTCGATTGAAGTGACCCTCATCGCGCCCGAGACCGGGCAGTGCGAAGAGCGGCTCTGCGCGGAAGGTGAAGGCTGCGCACCTTTGACCTGTGGCGAGCAGACGAAGGCGCCGAGCTGCGCTGCCACCGGGGGGCTGTTGCCTTTGTGGGGGCTGCTACTTCTTGAAAAGCGCTTCCGCCGCCGAGAGCAGCGCGTCTTTCCCAGGGCCTGAGCTGCGGTTCGCGCCGTCACCCAGTTGGAAGAAGTCGCAGAAGTTGGCTGACTCCTTGTCGTCGGGCACCTCTGAGAAGGGCTCTTTGCACTCCTTGGCCACGGTCTCGTCGTAGTGCCTGCAGTGAATGCACGAGTGCAGCTCAGAGCCGCAAGCAAGGCACGTCTCGCGACGGCCCGTCTGGTTGAAGGTCGCTTCCAAAACCGCACCGCACTTTCCACAGCCGGGCATGGCGTGGGTATAACGCACCCCCCTCCCGGAGGTCTGTAGCCGATGCGCCATCTCTCGACCCTGATGCTCGCCGTCTTCGCAGTTCCCGCCTTTGCCGCTGAACCGCTCGGCGCGTCGGAAGACGAGTTCAAGATGTACCTCCACTACAAGCTGGCGCTGGCCGACACGCGCGTGCAGGCCATGAAGCCTGAGGCTCGGCTCCCGGCGATCGCGAAGGACGCGAGCTTCAAGCTCAAGGATCTGCAGCAGGCGATCACGAAGGTGGAGGCCGCGGGCGATCTGAAGGCCAAGTGCGAGGCGAACCTGAAGGAGACCTTCGCCACAGGTCAGCTCGCGGGCCGCATGGGCAAGCTCGAGGTCGACACGTCTGGCGACCACGCCATCGCCTCGGTGCAGTGGTTCAACGAGGAGCAGAACGATCTGCCCGTCGAGGCCGCGTACGCCGCGCGGCTCGCCACCGATGCCTGCCCGGTCGCCTCGACCGTGAGGGTCTGGGCGCAGGACAAGGCGGCCCCGAAACAGCGCCTCTTTCAGGCGCTCGTGAGCTCGACCAGCGCGCGCCGCATCAACCTCGACAAGGTGAAAGACTTTGGTCCGACGCGGTACTTGAAGCTCTTCGAGAAGGTGAAGAGCGTGGCGAACGGCGACGATCTGTCGGCCGAGTCGAAGCCTTAAGTGGCGAAGTATCAGCCCAAAGACTTCTTCTTCCGCAAGGCGAAGGACGAGGGGCTGCGAGCGCGCAGCGCCTTCAAGATCGACGAGATCGCCAAGCGGTTCGACATCTTCAAGAAGGGGCAGATGGTCGTCGACTTAGGAGCCGCGCCGGGCGGCTTCCTGCAGATCATCCTCAATGAGATCGGCCCGACCGGTTTCGTGGTGGGGGTCGATCTGGCGGCCATCAAGCCGCTGGGCAAGCCCAACGTGAAGACCGCCGTGATGGACGTGCTGGCCGACGACTTCGCGGTGAAGCTCGAGGCGCTGCACCCGGGCCCGGTCGACGTGGTGGTCTCAGATCTCGCGCCCAAGACGACGGGGGTCAAAGACGTCGACCTCGCGCGTTCGCACCGGCTGGCGGGCATCGCGCTCGACATCGCGCGCGCGCGTGGAAAGCCGGGCAGTCACTTC
This sequence comes from Archangium sp., assembly GCA_043773025.1. Lineage (GTDB taxonomy): Bacteria > Myxococcota > Myxococcia > Myxococcales > Myxococcaceae > Archangium_A. The sequence continues at coordinate 257 of JAYVFP010000233.1, read as the reverse complement.
ATTTCAAAGCTCTTCATGGGCGGCGACTTCGAGGAGTTCCGCGCTGACGTGAAGCAGGTGTTCAGCGACGTGAAGGTGGTGCGCCCCGACGCGACCCGGCAGGCGAGCATGGAGATCTACCTGGTGGGGCTCAGCAAGAAGTAGTGGCACCGAGCGCCTCGAGCGCAGTCGAGGGATTACCTCGCCTTCGGGCGGTAAGTGCCCCCTCGACTGCGCTCGGGGAGACCGGTGATTGGAGTCATTTCTATTTCGGCCAA
>JAYVFP010000232.1:0-10294 GCA_043773025.1 Archangium sp. | reverse complement strand
ACGCCCCTCCATCTGATGCACTTCGAGGGCGGCGACGCGCTCTCGGCCTTCCGCGCCCAGGCGCTGCTGCCGCGGCTGCAGGCTGCCTGCCCACGCATCAACGGCGTGGCCGCGCGTTTCGTCCACTGGGTCGCGTTTGACGCCGCGCCGGCACGCGCTGACATCGACAAGCTGGGCGCCTTGCTGCGCTACGGCGACCCCTTCGCCGGCACCAGCGCTGGCGATCGCATCGTCGTCATGCCGCGCCTGGGCACCGTGTCACCCTGGGCCAGCAAGGCCACCGACATCGCCCGCAACTGTGGTTTGACCTTGCACCGCGTGGAGCGCGTCAGCGAGTTCCACCTCGCGCTCAAGTCACCACTGCTGGGCAGCGCCAAGCCTTTGAGCGCCGACGAGCGCGCTGCCGTGGCGCTGCTGCTGCACGACCGCATGACCGAGAGCGTGGCCTTCGAACGTAACGCAGCTGCGCATCTGTTCGATGCGCGCGCCGCCGAGCCGCTGGCGCATGTCGATGTGCTGGGCGCCGGCCGCGCTGCGCTCGATCAGGCCAACGTCGAGTTCGGCCTTGCGCTCTCAAGCGACGAGATCGACTATCTTGTCGCGGCCTTCAGCAAGCTCGGCCGCAATCCCAGCGATGTCGAGCTGATGATGTTTGCGCAGGCCAACAGCGAGCACTGTCGGCACAAGATCTTCAACGCCGCCTTCACGATCGACGGCGTGGCGCAGCCGCATTCGATGTTCGGCATGATCCGCCACACCGAAGCCACCTCGCCGCAACACAGCATCGTCGCCTACAACGACAACGCCGCGGTGATGGAGGGCGGCGCAGTCGAGCGCTGGTTGCCGCTGGGTTTCACCCATGCCCCGGCCTACGGCGCGCGGCATGAAATCGCCCACGTGCTGATGAAGGTGGAGACCCACAACCACCCGACCGCGATCAGCCCCTTCCCCGGCGCCAGCACGGGCGCCGGCGGCGAGATTCGCGATGAAGGCGCGGTGGGCCGCGGCGCGCGGCCCAAGGCCGGCATCACGGGCTTTTCGGTGAGCAACCTGCACCTGCCGGGAACCGATGAACCCTGGGAGCGCGACCCCATCGGCAAGCCCGATCACATAGCGAGCGCACTGCAGATCATGAGCGAAGGCCCGCTGGGCGGCGCGGCCTTCAACAACGAGTTTGGCCGGCCCAATCTCGCAGGCTATTTCCGCGTCTTCGAGCAGACGGTTTCCGGCGTGCGGCGCGGCTATCACAAGCCGATCATGATCGCCGGTGGCCTGGGCACCATCAGCGCCGGCCAGACCCACAAGCTGCCCTTCGGCGCCGGCACGCTGCTGGTGCAACTGGGCGGCCCCGGCATGCGCATCGGCATGGGCGGCGGCGCGGCCAGTTCGATGGCGGCGGGCAGCAACACCGCAGCGCTGGACTTCGACAGCGTGCAGCGCGGCAACCCCGAGATCCAGCGCCGCGCGCAAGAGGTCATCAACCATTGCTGGGCGCTCGGTGAGCTGAGCCCTGTGCTGGCCATTCACGATGTCGGCGCCGGCGGCATCAGCAATGCCTTTCCTGAGCTGGTGGACGGCGCCGGGCAGGGCGCGACCTTCGACCTGCGCAAGGTGCCGCTCGAGGAAACCGGCTTGGCACCCAAGGAGGCCTGGTGCAACGAGAGCCAGGAGCGCTACGTGCTGGCGATCGACGCTGCTGCGCTCCCGCGCTTCGAGGCGTTCTGCGTCCGCGAACGGTGCCCCTTTGCCGTGCTCGGCCACGCGACCGACGACGGCCGCTTGCAGGTGACCGACTCGCACTTCAACGTGACGCCCATCGACGTGCCGCTCGAGGTGATGCTGGGCAAGCCCCCGAAGATGCGGCGCGACGTGAAGAGTCTTCCTTCTGTGGGCCGGCCGCTCCCTGCCATCGAACTCGCCGAAGCGATCGAGCGCGTGCTGCTGCTGCCCGCGGTGGGCGACAAGACGTTCCTGGTGACCATCGGAGATCGATCGATCACCGGCCTGGTGGTCAGAGATCAAATGGTGGGCCGGCTGCAGGTGCCGGTGGCCGACGTGGCGGTGACGATGACGAGCTACGACGTGCACACGGGTGAAGCGATGGCCATGGGTGAGCGCACGCCACTCGCGCTGCTCAACGCCGCGGCCTCCGCGCGCATGGCGGTCGGAGAAGCGCTCACCAACCTCGCAGCGGCGAACATCGAGAAGCTGAGCGACGTGAAGCTCTCCGCGAACTGGATGGCCGCCGCCGGTTCACCCGGTGAAGACGCGCGTCTCTACGAAGCGGTGAAGGCGGTGGGCGTCGAGCTGTGCCCTGCGCTGGGCATCGCCATTCCCGTGGGCAAGGACTCCATGTCGATGCGCACGGTCTGGGATGGCAAGACCCTGACCGCGCCGCTCTCGTTGATCGTCAGCGCGTTTTCCCCGGTGAGTGACGTCAGGAAGACGCTCACGCCCGAGCTGCAGCTCGACGTCGGCCCGACTTCATTGCTGCTCTTCGACCTGGGTCACGGTCAGAACCGGCTCGGCGGCAGCGCGCTCGCGCAGGTGTTCAACGAAGTGGGTGAAGTGCCCCCCGACGTCGATTCACCCCAGGCGCTCGCCTTGTTCTTCGCGTTGATTCAAGCGCTCAACGTCGAGGGCAAGCTGCTCGCGTACCACGACCGTTCTGACGGCGGCCTCTTCGTCACGCTCACGGAGATGGCGTTCGCGAGTGGCTGCGGTCTGACCATCACGCCCAAAGACCTCGCTGCGCTCTTCTCGGAAGAGCTCGGCGCGGTGGTGCAGGTGCGCGATGCCGACGTGGCCGCGATTCTTGCCCGGGCGAAGAACGCGAACCTCGTCGCCACGCCGCGCACCGACGACGTCATCGCGGTGGCAGGGCTCACCTTCCAGCGCACCGAGCTCCGCGCGCTGTGGTCTGACACCACCTGGCGCCTGCACCGCCTTCGCGATGACGCGAGCTGTGCTGATGAAGAGCACGCGCTGCGCACCGACGCTTCATTCACCGGGCTCACCACGAAGCTCACCTTCGACGCTGAAGTGCGTGCACCTGTACGAGCGACCCGGCCCCGCGTGGCGATCCTCCGCGAGCAGGGCGTGAATGGTCAGATCGAAATGGCGCAGGCCTTCACGCGCGCCGGTTTCGAGGCGGTCGACGTGCACATGAGCGATTTGCTGGAGGGCCGCTTCGACCTGAGCTCCTTCCGGGGGCTCGCGGCGTGCGGCGGCTTCTCGTACGGCGACGTGCTCGGTGCAGGTGGCGGCTGGGCGAAGTCGGTGCTCTTTCACGCCCGCACGCGCGACGTGTTCGAAACGTTTTTCCGTCGGCCCGACACCTTCACCCTTGGCGTGTGCAACGGCTGCCAGATGATGTCGCAGCTCAAGGACCTCATTCCCGGCGCTGAAGCCTGGCCGCGGTTCGTGCGCAACCGATCCGAGCAGTTCGAGGCGCGCGTGGCGATGATCAAGGTAGAGAAATCTCCTTCGCTGTTCTTCGCGGGCATGGAAGGCAGCGTGCTCCCCATCGCGGTCGCGCATGGCGAGGGCCTGGTGGAAAAGCAGGGTGACGCGCCGATGCTGGTGGCGGGGCGATTCGTCGACAGCCAGGGCGCTGCGACCGAGCGGTATCCTCTCAACCCGAACGGCTCGAAGGAGGGCGTGACCGCGCTGACCACCACGGATGGCCGGGCGACCATTCTCATGCCGCACCCCGAGCGCGTGATTCGCACCGCGCAGCTTTCGTGGCATCCGAAGGCGTGGGGCGACGACAGCCCGTGGCTGCGCTTCTTCGAGAATGCTCGCGCGTGGGCATAGCTTCCTCTCCCCCGCGGGGGAGATGGCGCGCGGAAATAGAAATGACTCCAATCACCGGTCTCCCCGAGCGCAGTCGAGGGGGCACTTGCCGCTCGAAGGCGAGGTCATCCCTCGACTCCTCTCGGGATGAACGGTGAGCGCTCCCTATTTCGAAAGAACCCTGCGAGCGGAGTCGAGGGATTCCTTCTGTGTCGCGCAGGCAACGGACCCCTCGACTCCTCTCGGGGCGAACGGTGTTTGGTCGTAGGCTTGAGCACGTGAGGTACGTCGCACCCGATGGAGGCTTCTGGGAAGTGACGCTCGTCGGGAAGGTCGTGCACGCACGTTGGGGCAAGGGCAGCTCAGTCAAGACGCGCAAGGCCCCGTTCAGCACGGTGGCATTGGCAAAACACGAGCTCGAAGCGCTGGTGACGAAGGTGAGCGCGCTGGGCTATTTGCCGGAAGAAAGGCCCACCGGCATCGCCGACGTCTTGCGCGCGCACCCCGAAGATGACTCACCGCTCATCGTCTACGGCGACGAGCTGCTGTCTCAAGGCGACCTTCGCGGAGAAGTCGCAGCGTTGGTGAACCGCGGCAAGAAGGGTGAACTCGGTCGCTTTCTGCTCGCGAACGCCTCCGCGCTCTTTGGCGCCGCGGAGAACGACGTGCACCAGGGCCACGCGGGTGACCTCGTCTGGGCGCCCGGCTTCGTGAAAGAGGCGACGCTCTTCGCGCCCGACACCAGCGACGCGAACGAGCTGGTCGCAGTGACGCGGCGTTTCCTGAGCGCGCCCGTGGCTGAGCTCGTGCGCGAGCTGAACTTTGGCTTGTCCTGGGAGCGCTGGGGCGATGCCGCAATGCAAGTGACGCGCGCGAAGCACCCCGAGCTGATCACCGCGTTGCGTTTCAACGCCTTCGACCCGCACGAGTTCACGTTGGCCGACATCGACGCGGGTGACTTCAGCGAGGTCTGGGCGAGGCTTCCCGAGCTGCGTGAGTTCAAGCTGTGCGCGGGCGTGCTGGAGCCAGGTGAACTCGTGTTCCCTGAGCTGCGCACCTTCTCTCGCCTGGGAGGCTTCACCAGCCGCGAAGTGCGAGCGCTCACCCGCGCGAGGTGGCCGAAGCTGGAGCGGCTCGAGCTGGGCTTCGGTGACGAAGACCCCACGTTGCTGCTCTCGTGGTTCTTCACCAGGCCCCAGACTTTCAAGCACCTGGCCCTGCGGCGGGTCGAACTCTCTGCGGAGCTGGTCGAGGGGCTGCTCGACTCTGACCTGCTTCGAGGGCTGCACACGCTCGATCTCTCCGAGGTGTTGCTCGACGATGACGCGGCCGAGCTGCTGCAAGACGGCGCGGAAGAGCTGGCCCACCTCAAGCGACTTTCCAGCCCCTGTTTCATGGATGAGCTGGGCGAGCCCACCACCCCGGTGCTGGAGGATCTGGAAAACCTGGTCGAAGACGCCTTCGAGGCTGGGTAAGCCCAAACCCGCCACGAGTCTCCTTTGCCTCATTGCGCCCATTGACCGAGGCGATGACGCTTCGTTCATGTTGATCAGCGGCCTGCAGGGAATCCAACGCGCCGAGCGTCAATTCGACCGTTCGGCGCAGCGAGTGGCGCAGGCGACTGGAGACTCCGTGACCATCTCGCCCGAAGCGCGCGGCGGCGCGCCGGACCTCGTGCAGGAGACCGTCTCCACCATCAAGGCCGTGGCGGCCTACCGGGCGAACCTGAAGGTCCTCCAGACCGACCAGGAGAACTTCGCCACCCTCAATCAGCTCAAGTGACGACGGCCTCGATGCAGCCGAACGCACGCTCGAGGTGACCTTCGGAGTCCTGTTCCAGCGTGAGCGGGAGACGATATCTGCGGCACAACCACCGCGTGTACGTGACCGCGAAGAATTCGTGCTCGTTGCTCAGTTGATACTGATCGAACGCAAACTCGGCCGCCGTCGCCGTCTCCCACGCTGCGTGAATCTGCTGCCGCAGCGGCTCGGGCAACACCTGATGCACGAGGTGCGCGAACTCGTGGGCGAGCGTCCACCCCAGTTCACTGGTGTCGAAAATCTCCTCCACCCGAATGCACGCGAGGCCGTCTCCTGCGAGGCCACCCAGCGCATCCCACGCGCGGTGATCACGCTCTTCCATCTGGCCCTTGAGCGCCTCGAAGTCGGGCAGATCGGTCACCCTCACGTCGAGTGGAAGCACACGAAGACGGCTGTCCTCGAGGGCCGGCAACCACCGCGCGAGCGGCCTGATGCTGGCTTGCGCCACGCGCAGCTCGAGCATGGTGAGTTGTTCGAGATCAGGCAGCACTGACGACAAACCCTTCACTTCGACGAGATCAGGAAGGGAACGAACCCGGGCGATCGCGCGGGCCTGCTGCAACGAACGTGCAGCCCCCAGGCCCGCGACCAGCGCGAAGTGCCGTGGCGCGATGTCTCGGCCGCGCTCGAACGCCTCGGCCGCTTCCTCTAACTCACCGAGGCGCAGCTTCGCCGAGCCCACCAGCAGGAGCCCGCTCGCGTTCTTCTTGTCGGGCGCCAGGCGCAGGTCACCCTCCCGAAGCTCTTGCGGTGCAGAGACCAGCGCGAGACGGGTCGCCAGCACCGGGCTGTCTTTCATCAACGCCTTCGCGAGCAGCAGGTGGTTGTGCCCGGAAAAAGCATCGAGCTCACCTCGCATCATCAAGTCGACCGTCACCGCCTCGGCGCCTTCGAGTTCGCTGAGGACGAGCTGATGCGCCCGAAGAAGGAATTCGTATTCCTGCGTGCCGCGCTGCTGCTTGAGCGCCCCGAAGCCGGCCTCGATCAGGTGCCAGGCCCGCTCCCACGCTTGCGCCTGACTGAGCGCCTCGATGCCCGCTGCCAGCACCGGCCAGCTGCGCGAAGAGAGGGCCGCGCGTTCGAGCAGGCCGTGGGCAGGCTCGAGCTGGCCCCGCTCCAACAACAGGCTCGAGAGCTGCAACACCCGCGCTTCCGACGGCAGCGCCCGCGCGTTCGCTTCGGCCAGGAGACGATCGAGCTCGGGATCCGCCGGGGTGGCCTTCAACAACGCATCGAAGGTCGAACCACGGTGCCCCAGCAGCGCCTGGCTGAGCTCGAGCCGGCCTGAATCGAGCAGCCCCTCCGCCAGCTCATGCCTCAGCGCCGAATCGGTGCCGATGACCGTGCGCGCCCCCTCGATGTCGCCCTGCTCGAGCAGGGCCTTCGCCTTGCGCCGCCGTTGCCACCGCTGCAGACCATCGAAGAACCCCACTCACGCTTTCTTGCACACGAACTCAGCCGAGCGGGTCTCGCAATGGTCACTTCCGCCACTTCCAAGGACTTTCCATGCTCCGTTCGTTCCTGAAGGCCGCTGCGCTCGTCACCCTCGTCGCTTCCCCCGCCATCGCTGCCGACTACAAGTGCAACAGTGGCCGGGTCGAGAAGGGCGGCAGCACGAAGTACAATTACAAGGAATCTTCGGGCGAGATCGTCATCGAGAAGGGCGGCTCGACCAAGGGCAAGGCCGTCAAGCGGGGCTCGAAGTGGTACGTCGAAGTCGGCGGCAGCACCCAGGCCACCATCGAGAACGGGAAGATCGAAAAGGGCGGCTCGAGCTGGGCCACGGCCAGCGACGCGCAGCGCACCTACGACTGCCCGGCGGACGTGGCGGCCACCCTGTGGGTCCTGGCAGAGAAGGGCCAGCTCTAAGCTTTCGGTTTCACGCGTTGAGACGGGGACTGCGCCGGTGTAGGAGCGGCGCTCCCCGTGAAGTCTCTCGCCCCGGTCGCCATCGCCATCGCGGTGCTCGCGTTGCTTCAGGTCCTCACGGCCAGCAGCGAGTACTTCGTCTACCTCTCGCTCCTGGTGGGCGTGAACGTGGTGTTGGCGGTCAGCCTGAACGTCATCAACGGCATGACGGGGCAGTTCAGCATCGGGCATGCGGGCTTCATGGCGGTGGGCGCGTTCGCCTCGGCCCTGCTGTCTCAGGTGCTCAATGAGTACCGCATGGGGTTCCTGCCGGAGCCCGTCGAGCACCAGCTCTTCTTCTTCATCTCGCTGGTGGTGGGCGGCGCGGCTGCGGGGTTGTGCGGCTTCATCGTCGGCCTGCCCAGCTTGCGGCTGCGCGGTGATTATCTGGCAATCGTCACGCTCGGCTTCGGGGAGATCATCCTCGTGGTGGTGCGCAACACGAAGACCTTCGGTGGAGCGCTGGGCCTCTCGGGAACGCCGCAGCACACCACCTTCTTCTCGGTGTGGTTTGCCGTCTTCATCGTCATTCTCTTCGCGCGCCGGCTGCTCGCTTCACCGCACGGCCGCAACCTGGTCGCGATTCGGGAAGACGAAGTGGCGGCCGAGGCGATGGGCGTGGACACCACGGGCTACAAGGTGCGCGCGTTCGTGGTCTCCAGCTTCTTCGCTGGCGTGGCGGGCGGCTTGTTTTCGCACTTCCAGAGCATCATCACGCCGGGTGACAGCTTCAGCTTCGTGAAGTCGATGGAGATCGTGGTGATGATCGTCGCCGGTGGCCTGGGCAGCACGACGGGCGCGGTGGTGGCGGCGGTGGTGCTCACGCTGCTCCCCGAGGCGATGCGCGCGGTGTTCATTCAGATCGGCGGCGGCAACGTCGCGCTGGCGCAGAGCATCGATCAACTGCGCAAACCCATCTTCGGGTTGCTGCTGGTGGTGATGATGCTCACCCGGCCGCAAGGCATCTTCGGCACGCATGAGGCGTGGGACCTCTTCAAGCGCAAGAAGGGCGCGCGCTCGTGAGTGACGTACTGCTGCACGCAAAGAAGGTGTCGATTCGGTTCGGGGGCCTCAAGGCGCTCTCGGAGTTCGACCTCGAGATCCGCAAGGGCGACCTCCAGGGGCTCATCGGGCCCAATGGCGCGGGCAAGACCACGGCGTTCAACGTGCTCACCGGTGTGTATTTGCCGACCGAAGGCGAAGTGTTCGTGTGCGGTGAGAAGGTCAATGGCCGAAGGCCACACCAGATCAACCGCCTGGGGCTCGCGCGCACGTTTCAGAACATCAGGCTCTTCAAGGAGCTGACGGTGCTCGACAACGTGCGCATCGCGGTGCTGGCCGAGCGCACGCCGCTGTTCGATCGCACACGGGTAGAGTCGCTCAAGAGGGGTCCCTATCCAGGCCGCGCGGTGGGCACTGCGCTCGACGCGATCGACAACTACCGCGACTGGTGGCGGGCGTTGCTGCGCACTCCGGGGTTTCTGCGGGAAGAAGAAGGCATCGAGAAGCGCGCGAAGGAGCTGCTCGAGGTGATGGGCCTCACGCACCGGGTCGACGAGCTCGCCCGCAATCTTCCGTACGGTGAACAGCGCCGGCTGGAGATCTCTCGCGCGCTCGGCACGCGCCCCCGGGTGTTGCTGCTCGACGAGCCGGCGGCCGGCATGAACACGCGTGAGAAGGCGGATCTGATGGTGTTGATCCGTGAGCTGCGCGGCCGCTTCGAGCTGGGCATCCTGGTCATCGAGCACGACATGAAGCTGGTGATGGGCATCTGCGAGCACCTGACCGTGCTCGATCACGGTGAGACCATCGCGCGCGGTGAGCCGTCGGCGGTGCGCACGGACCCCAAGGTGGTCGAGGCGTACCTGGGAGAGGCGCCCGCTCATGTCTGACCCACGCCGCCTGGGAGACCGCGCCCCGTTGGAGCCGCTGCTCGACGTGAAGGCGCTCGAGGTCTCTTACGGCGCGATAAAGGCGCTCAAGGGCATCGCGTTGTCGGTGGGGAAGGGCGAGGCCGTCGCGCTCATCGGCGCGAACGGGGCGGGTAAGACGAGCACGCTGCGCGCGATCTCCGGGATGCTCAAGCCCCAGGCGGGCGTCATCACCCTGCGCGGGGAGAACATCACCGGGCTCAAGTCGCACCAGATGGTGCCGCGCGGAATGGCGCATGCACCGGAAGGGCGGGGCGTTTTCCCGAACCTCACGGTGCAGGAGAACCTCGATCTCGGCGCGTACCTGCGGCGCGACGCAGCGGGCATCGCGGACGACTTGAAGAAGTGCTTCGGCTACTTCCCGATTCTTGAACAGCGGAAGACGCAGCTGGCGGGCACGTTGTCGGGTGGTGAGCAGCAGATGCTGGCCATCTCGCGCGCGCTGATGTCGCGGCCGACGTTGTTGCTGCTCGATGAGCCTTCACTGGGTCTGGCGCCGCAGGTGACGCAGACGATCTTCCGCATTCTTCGTGACGTGAACGCGGGGGGCATGTCGATTCTGCTGGTCGAACAGAACGCGCATCTCGCGCTGGGTCTCGCGCAGTGGGCGTACGTGCTCGAGACGGGTGAGGTCGCGATGGAGGGCACCGGTCGAGCCCTGCTCGCCAGCGAAGACATCCGGAAGGCCTACCTCGGCGAGTAGGGGGAAGAAGCGAACCGGTCCTCCCGACAGGGTTTTTTCGAAATAAGGAGCGCCCACCGTTCATCCCGAGCGGAGTCGAGGGATTACCTCGCCTTCGGGCGGTAAGTGCCCCCTCGACTCCGCTCGGGGAGACCGG
>JAYVFP010000231.1:0-3539 GCA_043773025.1 Archangium sp. | reverse complement strand
GTGGCTGCTGGTGAGGTGGACCCGTGCAGGCGGCACCAGGGCCACCAAGCGCTTCACCAGGGCGTGCGCTGTCAGCACCAGCACCGCGCCCTTCTTCGTCGTGTACTGGTAGCGCCCGTCGGCGAGCCGCTGGAGTCGCTCCTCCGCCACCGGCCCTCTCGAGGCGTACCGGCACAGCCTCGCCAGGCCCTCCCTGTCGTTGCCGTGCGCCGCGGTGTCCGCGTGCAGCGAGAAGCCCAGGCCCCGCGCCACCCGCCGCTTCTTCTCTTCAGGCCGTCGCGCGTCGCCCAGCTCCATCCGGCTCTGCACCGAGGCCGCCTGCAGCCCCTCGTACTCGTCTTCCGGCAGCGCGCCCTCCACCTGCGCCACGCTTTTCGCCCCTCTCCGAAGCCGCGGCCGTCGCCGTCACCAGCGGGCTCTTCGTGATGCATCCCTGCTATTCGGTCGAGGCTTGGCTGTACCAATCGACCACGCAGCTTTCAGCGCTCTGCCAATCTGTCCATGACAATGCGGATCATCAGGAGTTGATCCGCCAGTGGTCGGCAGACCGGTCGGCTCTCGACGAGGTCGAAGCTCCCAAAGATGGCGTGCTCAACGCCTGCGTGGCTGGGGCGCACAACGAAATGCTCGCGATGCACTTTCCTTCAGCTGAGGTCGATCTGGCCCAACGCTCCTGGTCTGAGTTTGTGAGCTCGCTTCGAGCGCACGGAAGCCTGACAGCTCGACTCGCAGCCTGATTCGACGCGCCACTTCTCGGCGGGACTCAGTCGTCACAGGTGTGCCTGAATCGACCGCCTGCACCTTCGCGCTGCGTGTGCTCTGATTCGCGCGTCTTGAAGCAGAAACCGAACGATTCCAACAGCAGCAGGTCGCTCGCGACCGGCCTGACCTACACGGTGCCATGAGGAAGATCTGGCGCGGTCTGACGGATCACCTGCGCTACCGGGTCGAGCAGATCTTCTCCGGCGGCTCGTTCGCGCAGCTCGCCCTGCTCACGGTGATCACCGGGCTCGTGATTCTTTTCGGAATGAGCGCCTTCTTCTTCGGCCTCTTCGATCAGCGCAACAGCAACGTCGCCGGCATCGGCCGCCAGATCGACGTGGGGGCGATCGACACGCTCTGGTGGTCTGCCAAGCACGTCTTCGACCCGTCGTTCTTCGACTCGAACTACGGCGCCACGTGGCCGGTGGTGCTGATCTCGCTCATCATGTCCGTGCTGGGCATGAGCCTCTTCGCCACGATGCTCGGGTTCATCTCGAACGGCATCGAGGACCAGATGGCCGCGCTGCGGAAGGGCAACAGCGCCGTGAAGGAGCGCGGCCACGTGCTCATCCTCGGGTGGAACGACAAGGTCTACACGATCCTCGAGCTGCTCGAGGACAAGCAGGAGCCGATCAAGGTCGTCATCCTCTCGCACCACACCATCGAGCGAATGAACGAGCTGCTGCGCCTGCGCGGCGTGCGGGGGCGTAAGGTGAAGACGATCCTGCGCACGGGCTCTCCGACGAACCTGGTGGAGCTCGAGCGCGTGGCCTTCGACAGCGCCTTCAGCATCATCGTGCTCGGCGACGAGTCGAACGAAGAGCAGGGCGAGGCCGTCGATCTGCGCGCGATCAAGACGCTGATGCACCTCGCGGCGACTCGCGAGTGGGGCGGCCCCGAGCCCAAGATGGTCGCGGAGATCGTCGACAAGGATCACCTGCAGATCGCGCAGATCGCCGCGAGCGGGAAGATCTCGATCATCTGCAGCAGCCAGATCATCTCGAAGGTCACCGTGCAGACCGCGCGGCAGCCTGGCTTCTCGCGCGTCTACGCTGCGCTCAGGCTTCTTGAACGCGATCCCCATCGGCGTCAGCCGCCGCAGCGTCGAGGGCGGACGCTCGAGCTTCGTGCCACAGGTCAACCCGCCGGGAGACCACGTCGTCACGGCTGAAGAGTGGATCATCTGCGTCGCGCGCGACGAGCGCATCGAGTTCGATCGCGCGAAGGCACTGCCCCTGCGCGCCGTCGTCCCTGGTGACGTGCCGCAGCCCGCGCGCCAGGCGCAGATCGTCATCCTCGGGTGGAACGATCAGCTCTACGACGTGTTGGCGGAGTTCGACGGCTCCATGAGCGCGCCGACGAGCGTGGTGATCGCCGCGGCCTGGCCGGAAGAGCACGCGACGGCGCTGCTGAAGGAGCACCTGACCCGGCCGCTGCACCACGCGGTGGTGAGCTACCAGCGCCTCGACACCTCGAAGCAGAGCGCGCTCGCGAAGCTGCCGATCGCCTCGGCGGATCATTTGATCATCCTTGCGGACGAATCGAGCCACGAGCTCGAGCCCGATGCGCGAACCATCATGACGGTGCTCTCGCTGCGTACGCTGCAGCCCGGAGTTCCAGCCCACGCGCGCGTCGTCGCCGAGGTGGTCAACGCCGACAACTGCGAGCTCTTGCAGGCGGAGCGCGGTCTCGAGTTCGTGGTGAGCCCCGCCATCGTCAGCATGCTGCTCACCCAGCTCTCGCAGCAGCTGATGCTCAAGGAGATCTACGAGGATCTCTTGAGCGCCGGCGGCCATGAGCTCTATCTGCGCCCCGTTCGCCGCTACGCGGAGGAGCCAGCGCGCTGCACGTTCGAGGCAATCGCGGCCGTGGCCGCGATGAGGAGCGAGGTCGCGATCGGCTACCTGCGCGGAGGGAGCGCGCCAGGCGTGCACTTGAACCCCGCTCGCGGCGAGGCGCTCACGCTCTCTGACGAGGACAGGGTGATCGTCGTCGCGAGCGAGCGATGAGGCCCTGATCAGAACCGGGCGAGAAGGAGGCCGCTCGCGCGCTCCTGCAGCGCCATCTGCGCCTCCTCATCGAAGCGCTGCTGAGCAGAGATTCCGGCACCCAGCGCGACGATCATCCCCGAGATCGCGAGCAGCGCGCCACACCGCGCGACTTCCTGATTTACCTCGATGGAGATTTGCGCCAAGGAGCCCCTTCGGACTGGGCGCTGCTCCTGGTCCGCGAGCTCTGCGCGCGCACCCTTTCCACTGGAGTCCCTCTCTTGAAACTGACCACGTTGATCCTCTCGATGAGCCTGGCCGCTTCGTGTGCTGGCCCGGCGTTGACCCAGTCAGGCGGCTTTTCACTCTCCAAGAAGGCGCTCGAGCTGGACTTCGATTTCGTGCGGAACCGCGCGGCCTTCGATCTCTCCTGCCCGAAGGAAGCGCTCTCGCTGGTCGTGCTGAACACCCAGGCGCCGACCTACCCGCAGCTGGCGATGGAGATCGGCGTGACCGGGTGTGAAAAACGAGCGGTCTATATCGGTCGGCCGGGAGGTTGGGCTCTCAACTCGCCCATTTCAGCGGTTGAGAAGCCGGCATTGACGACTCCGTAAGCGCGCCAGCTACGGTCGGCCGCATGAATGCCAACGAACTGGCCGAGCTTGAAAAACGCGTGCACGCGATCACGAAGAAGAAGAAGAGGACAAATGAACCGCCCAAACCGGGCGCCGCCCTGGAGAGTCTCCTACCGGGCTGAGCGCAGCAAGGCGCTTGCGCGGCGTGCGCGAG
>JAYVFP010000230.1:0-33499 GCA_043773025.1 Archangium sp. | reverse complement strand
GCGGAGTCGAGGGATTACCTCGCCTTCGGGCGGTAAGTGCCCCCTCGACTGCGCTCGGGGAGACCGGTGATTGGAGTCATTTCTATTTCGGTCAACCCTGCGAGCGAACGGTGTGGGCTGTTCCTGAGGACCGAAGACGAGGAAGCACCTCTTTCTAGATCCGCGCGCGGGGGGCGAACTCGTCGGTCATGTGCCGCAGCCGCTCCGCCAGCACCGCGATCAACCGCTGCGACATCTGCATGCTCGACTTGAGCGCCGTGCGAAAATCGTAGCCCTCGAGCACCAGCAACACCGAGTTCTCCACCGACCGCACCGTCGCCGTGCGCGGAGCGGGATCAAGAATGGAGATCTCCCCGAAGAACTCCCCCACCTTCAGCTCGCGAATGAGGTTCTTGCCGCGCCGCACCTCACACCGCCCTTCGACGATCAAAAACACCGACGAGCCCGAGGTACCTTCTTTGATGATCTCGCTGCCCTGCGCGTGCCGCACCTCGTTCACCTTCTTCGAGAGCTGCTCGAGGTCGCTGTGCGGCAGACCGGCCAGCAACGGAATCGTCTTCAGCGCGTTGAGTCGGTCGATGGGCTCACTCATGGCCTGCGAGCCTAGCAGCCTGAAAGAGGCTTTCTGCCGCCCACCATCACCTGACGTCAGGGTACGGGGTTGGCGAAGAAGCCTTCTTCGTTGACCAGGTGAAGCGCCTGCGTCACCTCACCGCTGAGAGGCTCACTTCCAGACGCAGCCGGAAGAGTGACCCGGGTCAGGAACTCCGGAAACGCCCGCCCCCCGTCGATGAAGGCAAGCGGGTCGTCGCCCCCAGAGGTGAGAAAAGGCCCACCGATCCACTGCGCGCCCTGGCGAACGAACGGCACGCCCTTTTCGTAGCCGCTCAGATTCGTCATGCCACACGGCGCGTCGCTGGCAGGCATGATGCCGGTCGGCGTCACGCGTACCGCGGCGACCACCTGGAACCCTTGCCCTCGCTCGGCCTCCGCGTTGGGGTTGACCAGCACTTCGAGCCGCCCCGTCGTGGGATCGAGCGGCTCAAACCCGCCGTCACCCCACGAGCCGAGCTCGACGATGAGCGTGCCCATGCCGGGCAGCGCCTGGATCGGAGGGTCCGCGCAGTCGGGAATGAAGGGCACACGATCAGGCGCGACCGCGCACGCGGTCCAAAGGAGCAACACCGCGAAGAACGCGCGGTTCATGGTGCGAAGCTCCCGGCGATCTCCGCCATGAGGTTCCCGGTCAGCATCGCCGCGGTCTGCCCGTGCACGGTCGCGGGCCCGGTGGCGAGGATGCCCCCCTCGAGCCGGACTCCGAAGCCGAAGATGTCGCTCTTGACCAACTGCAGGTCAGCGCCGATCTGCGCGCGACCACCGATGGCCATCGCGCTGCCGAACTTCTCGAGCGAATCGGAGTTGCCCCACGAGATGGCGCCGAAGGTCGGGCCGCCGTGCACGAAGATGGCGAAACCGGGCGTCAGGCACACGCCCACCAGCGCGCTGGCCGCGGGGCCGAAGTAGCCGGCGCGAAAGTCGCCGGTGAACTCGAGGCTCTGCATGAGGTAGCTGCCGCTCAGACCGAAGAGCCAGCCCCCCGAGCTGCCCATGAGGTCGACGTGGGCGTCCCAGGCCCAGCCATGGGCGAAGGGCAGGGTGCCCAGAAAGCCGAACGCGCGGCCCACCTTCACGCCGGCGAGCAGCCCGACGTGGAAGCCGTCGCCGGTGTCCACGGACCCACCCGCCACGACAGTGCCAGTGCCGTCTCCGTGGTCGATGATCCCGGTGCTGTCGTTGTTACTCAGCGCCGAAGGCGACGCGCTCACCCGCCCCACGCCCAACGCACAACCAGAGAGCAACCACACAGCGACCAGCAACGTAAGCGCTCTCAAGAAACTCCGAGACGAAGGGGAAGCCGCGACCCTTAGCAATCTTGTGCGCGGAAAGCCCAGAGCCGACGCGGGCCCAGCCAGCTTTTTCAAGGGTGCTACGATTTGGCCGTGATCGTGAGCGCGCTCCTCGCCCTGCTGTTGAACTCTGCGTCGCCCGAGGCGCTGCTCGCGACAGCGAAGGAACAGCTTGCACGTCACGAAGACGTCGCCGCGCGGCGCTCCCTCGAGAAGGCGGTCGGCCTCGCGGCCGTTCGACCGATCCTCCTCGCTGAAATCTACCTGCACCTCGGGTTGGCGTGGGCTGAGGCCGCTGAAGAGGCGCAGGCCCTCAACGCCTTTTCGACCGCGCGCAAGCTCGACAAAGCGCTGCGGCTCCCGCGCGAGCTGCCCCCGAAGATTCAGGACTGGTGGCGTCGGGTGGGCGGAGAAGTCGAGGCGCCCGACGCGCCCGTCATTGAGGTCAAGACCGAGCCCCTCGCCCCCATTGAAGTGGCCCTGGCGCGGGCCGAGCCACCGCCCGCGACGATCCCACCCACCCGCTCGTTGTGGTGGATCGCCCCCGTGGTGCTGGGCGCCAGCGCTGCGGTCGCCGGCGTGGTGTTGGCGCAGCAGTCTGAGGCGCGCTACCAGCGCCTGGCAGCGGGCACCGTGCCACCAGGCGAGTTGAGTTCCCTGGTCACCGACGGCAAGGGGCTGCAAACGGGGGCCTGGGTCTCGTTCGGCGCCGCGGCGGGCCTCGGCATCGCGAGCGTCATCACCTTCGTGGTCACCACGCCTTGAGCCGCGGCAGCGCGACCTGAATCACGGCTTGCGCAAGTCGACTTCGAGTCGCTGTCTCTTGCCCGGCTCCAGCGTGACCTGTGTGGCGCGCCGCACGTCGAGCTCTTCGTTCACCAGCAGCAACCGGTGCACCCCGGGCGTCAGCTCGATGGGTTTGAGCGGCGTCGTGCCCAGCAGGCGACCATCGACGAACACGTCTGCGTAGGGGGTGACACGCAGGTCGAGGCTACTCTTGCCCACCTTCGGGCGCACCGGCTTCGGCGCGATCGGCGCTGACGGCTCTGGCGGCTTCTCGATGGGCGCGACTGGTGGCCTTTCAGGCGAAGGCGAAGGCGCTGGCACCGCAGGCTCGGGCGCAGCGAGGGGCGGCAGCGCGGCTGGCATCGAGACTTCGACCGGCATGGCCGGCTCACCTCTCCGCAAGGCCAGACCAGAGGTGAAAGCGATGGCAGCGAGGAGCAGCGCCAGCGCACCCAACCACGGAAGGCGTGAACGGGGCGCGCGAGTGACCGTGGTCGCCCCGGGGACCATTCCCGGCTCGGGCGGAGGAATGCGAGGAGGCCTCAACTCGAGCACCCACGCGCCGAAGGCCGCGCGCTCGCGCTCAGTCGCAGGGGCCATCAGCTCGACGAACGACGCGGCGGTGGGCCGCCTCTCGGGCTCTTTGGACAACGCGCGGTCGAGCCACTGGGCCACCGGGCGCGGCACGTCGGGTCGCAAGCCCAGAATGGGCGCGGGGTCCGCCAGCATCAGCGCGCGGAAGATCTCTCCGTCGTTGGTGCCGCGAAACGCCGCGACGCCGGTGAGGGTCTTGTACACCGTGGCCGCGAACGCGAAGACGTCGGAGGCCATCGACGGCGAGGCCCCGTTGATGATTTCCGGGGCGAGATAGGCGATCTTTCCGCGCACCTCACCCGTTTTGGTCATGCGCGTGTGGCCGTCGAGGTGCGCGATGCCAAAATCTGCGACGCGCGCCCGGCCGTCGTACCCCACCAGCAGGTTGTCGGTGGAGATGTCGCGGTGCACCACGCCCACCCCGCCGCCGTGTTCGAGCGCGTGGGCCCAGGCGATGCCCTCGGCGGCGTCACGACACAGCATCAGCGCCCACCGCAGCGGAAACGGTTTTTCGGTGCGGGTGCAGGCGCTGATCAACCGGTTGGCGTCGGTGCCCGCGATGTATTCGAGCGCGAGCCACGGCCCCTCGGCGTCGCTGCCCACGCCCTCGAGCCGCACGATGCAGGGGTGCACCAGCAGCTTGCTGATGGCCGCTTCGCGCTCAAACTGCACCCACACCTCGGGCCGCTCTTCCATCGAGGCGCGAATGCGCTTGAGCGCGACGAGCCGTGGCGCGGTCCCGGGCACGCTGTGACGCACGAGAAAGACGTCGGCCATGCCGCCGGCGCCGAGCTTGCCAAGCACCTGAAACGAGCTCACCGCCGCTTCCCTCCCAGGCCGTGCCGGGTGGCGAGGGCGTAGAGCTGCACGCGGCTGATCTGCGAGCGGCGCGCGGCCTCAGACATGTTGCCGTCGCAGTCTTCGAGCAGCCGCGCCAGGTAGTTGAACTCGAGCCCGGCGATCGCGCGCTCTCGTTGTGGCCACCACGGCTCGTCGGTCGACAGCTCAGCGCCCACCCGACCCATCACCGGGGGCATCACGCCCACCACGGCGCGCGCCACCGCGTTCTTCAGCTCTCGCACGTTGCCCGGGTAGTGCCCGGCGAACAGCCGCTCCAGCACTGAGGCGGGGAGCGGCTTCTTGAGGCCGAGCTCGCGGCAAAAGTGGCCCACCAGCAGCGGGATGTCGCTTGCACGCTCCTCGAGCGGGGGCACCACCAGTTGCACGCCCGCCAGACGGAAATAGAGATCGGCCCGGAAACGGCCGTCATTGACCTCTCGCTCGAGCGAGCGCTGCGAGGTGGCGATGACGCGCACATCCACCGGCCGCGGCGCGCCGCCGATGGGCTGCACGACCCGCCGCTCGAGAACCCCGAGCAGGTGCGGCTGGAGCGACAGAGGGAGCTCTCCTATCGAGTCGAGCAACACCGTGCCTCCGTTCGCGCGCTCGAAGGCGCCCAGGCCCCCCGCCGCGCCCGTAAAGGCGCCCTTCTCGTGACCGAACAGCGCCGCTCCGAACAGCTCGTCGGTCTGCGCGGCGCAGTCGACCATCACCAGCGGCTGGCGGGCCCGCGGGCTGAGCGCCACCAGCGCCTCGGCGACCAGCTCCTTTCCGGTGCCCGTCTCGCCGGTGATGAGCACCGAGGTGTCGGTCGGCGCGACCCGCTCGATCCAGTCGAAGAGCATTCGCATCAAAAGCGAGCTGCCCAACAAGCCGCCCAGCTCGGTGCGCGCGCTGACGTCGCGCTGCATCGCCTCGCCGGCGCGCACTCGCACACTGCTCGCGCCCAGCACCAGCACGTCATCGGGCTCGAGCAGCGCCTCGAAGACCCGCCGGCCTCCGAGGCGAACCCCATTCTTCGAGTGCAGGTCGACCACCCGAATGCCCTCTTCGACCACCCGCAGCTCGCAGTGGAGCGCGCTCACCGTCGCGTCGTCGAGCCTGAAGCCGGCGCCCTCACCGCTGCCGATGGTGACACGCTCGGTGCTGAACGTCTTCTGGCGACGCCTCGCCGGGCCCTTCCCCGACTCCAGCACCAACCTGGGAAACTCGAGGTGGGCGCGGCTCGTGAGAGCGTCGATGACGTGCGTGAGCGTCGTGGTCGCGGCCATGGGCGTCGAAGGAAGCCTCAGTCGAGGCCCGATGGAAAGCGCCGCGTCGTCGAACTGTTCGGCCCACCGAACACCCCTGGCGCTCCACTGGCCCACCCTCAGTCCATGCGCGAGGCCCCTCACGTGAGCCAGATCAACGACTTCTGAGCTGGCCCCGGCGTTGCTTTGCAGGGTGTCATGCGCGAATCAATCTTGCTGGTCCTCGTGGTGTCGGTCGTCTCGTCGGGCTGCGGTGAGACGTCGGCCGAGGGCGGTCTGACGACCTCCGAAAGAGAGCTCGTCGCGGCGTGTGATCAGGTGGCGAGCTGGGTCCAGGGCAAGGCGTACGCGGCGGGAGACGTCGTCAAGTACACCGACGGCAAGCTCTACATCGCCAGGTTCGCAAACCCGGGCTACGTGCCGACCATCAGCACGTACTACTGGGCGCCGTTCGCGGGCTACCCGGCGTGGAACCCGCAATCGCAGTACGCGGTGGGCGACGTCGTGAAGTACCCCAACGGCAACCTGTACATCGCCAAGGTCGCAAACCCTGGCTACGACCCCACCATCAGCACGTATTTCTGGGCGCCGTTCAGGAGCTACCCCGCGTGGAGCGGACAAGCGCAGTACGCGGCCGGTGACGTCGTCAGGTACACCGACGGCAATCTCTACATCGCCGAGTTCGCAAACCCCGGGTACGACCCGACGATCAGCACGTACTACTGGGATCCGCTGGTCTGTTCTGTCGTGGCCCCGGTGCAGCCCCCGGTGATCAGCGCGGTGACGGCGAGCAACCTCACCCAGACCGCAGCGGTGATTTCCTGGGCGCTGAACGAGCCGGGCACCGGCAAGGTGGAGTACGGAACCACCACGGCCTACGGGACCGTTCGAACGCCCGAAGAGGTGTCGTTCACCTATTCGGGGCACACCCAGGCGCTCTCAGGCCTCAACCCGGGCACGCGCTACCACTACCGGGTCACCTCGCGGAATCAGGCCGGTGGAACCACTTCATCGGGCGACAACACCTTCATCACCACCGCCGCCACGACGCCCCCTCCTGCGAGCAACCTCCCGGCGAAGGTCGTCGCCGGCTACTTCACCACCTGGGAGGCCCGCAACGGAGTCACCCTGCGCTCGATCGCCGACAGCACGAACTACAACCTCGTGTACGTCTCCTTCGCGGTGGGGGTCGCCGCCTCGTCGGGCACGCTGCGCCTCGACCTGCCGCCGGGCACCACCAACGCCGCCGACTTCAAGAGCCAGATCGCCTACGCCAACGCGCGTGGAAAGAAGGTGGTGCTTTCGGTGGGCGGCTACTTCGACCTCGGCAACTCGAACATCGGCTACCGGCTCGACTCGACGGCCAAGGTCGATCAGTTCATGGCCTCGATGCGCGACTTCCACGACAACTGGGGCTTCAACGGCATGGACTGGGACCTCGAGCAGGGCAACCGGCCCGACGTCGCGGGGATCGTCGCGGCTTCCCAGCGCATGCGCGCCGCGTTCGGGCCGACGTGGATCATCAACTTCGCTCCGGGCCCCGAGCTCAGCACGTGGATTGGCCCGGGTGGTGTGCTCGAGCAGCTCGGCCCGAACGGCTGGGACGCGATCGGGGAGCAGGTCTACGACCTCGGGCTCTCACAGGCGGGCTACCAGGCGAAGATCGTCGAACGGATGACCGCGCTGACGAACAAATACGGAGCCGCGAAGGTCCTGTTGGGCAACAAGTACCGGCCTGACTCGCCCAACACCTCCGTCAGCCCCGTGAGCCTCGTCACCATCTCCACCACGGGGCAGGCACTCACTGAGATCAGAAACGCGGGCATCAACATTCGCGGCGCCTTCGTGTGGACCATTCAGAGCGACTCCGATCAATCATTCGCGTGGGCGAACACCATCGGCGCCGACATCCTGCGCAATCCTTAAGGGGTGTTGACGTTGTCCCAGATGACGGTGCTCGGGGTGGGCTCGGCCCCGTACGTGCCCGCCCCCAGGCCGATGCTCATGTCCCTCCAGGCCGCAGCAAGGGGCGTGGGCATCGAGCCGAGCTGCTGAAAGCCCGCGTCGGCGTTTCGGGCCTCGAGGTAGAGCGTTCCTGATTGTTCTCTCATCCTGAGCACGCGGAAGGTCCCCAGGGGGAAGTAGCCGAGGGGGGCGGTGTACGTGGTGCCGTCGCCCAACTGGAGATTCACCTGTCCGTTGCCGACGGTGAGGTAGAGACAGCGCGCGCCGGTGGGAAAGTCACAGCCGCCCGCGAGCGCCTGCAGGGTCGCCAGTGACTGATTTCCCGCGTTGACCAGCTCCAACCGCAGCTCAGAGTCGATCAGCTCGTAGCGTCGGCGCGAATAGACACGCGCAAAGTTGATGCCGCCCGGCGCCGTGGTGGCGTGGAACTGCTGGTTGTTCACCGAGCAGTTCGGCCCCGGCAAAACCCAGGTGGACGCGTCGAAACCTCCCGCGTTGAAGTCGTCTTTGAGCTGCACCAACTTCTCGATGCACACCGCTCCTGCCCCACATCGCGCCCCGACGCAGCCCGCATCCGAGCTGCACGTGGTGCTGCATTCGGCGTCGTCTCCGTTGCATGCATACCCGCCGACACAGGCCACCGAGGGCGTGCGGCCGAGCGGAGCGACCCGACACTCGCCTTCGTACCCGGGCAGGTCACAAAAGTCGCACGCGCCCGAGCAGTCGCTGTTGCAGCATCGGCCGTCGACGCATCGGCCGCTGTCACAGACGAGGCCGCCATCGCAGGGATGGCCCTGAGTTCCTCCGTCCACAGTGCCCGCGTCCACAGTGCCCGCGTCCAGAGTGCCCGCGTCCAGAGTGCCTGCGTCCAGAGTGCCTGCGTCCAGAGTGCCTGCGTCCAGAGTGCCTGCGTCCAGAGTGCCTGCGTCCAGAGTGCCTTCGTCGCCGCCCGCATCCTCCAGGGCACAACGGCCTTCCTCGACACACTGGGCCGCCTCGAGATCGAAATCACGACAGGCTCCAAACGAGAGCAAGATCAGCGCACGGAGTCTGCCAGCCAATTTCATCTTCGAGGGCGACTATAGAGGCGTGCCGCGAGGGCGCAACCGCGGCACCACCAGCAGCAAGCCCAATCCGCCGAGGACCCCGGGACGCACGCGGCCTCATACGACCGCGCGGCTGGCCGCCCACATCGAGACAAAAAGCGCCCGTTCACGGGAGGTTGGGGGCTGGCACGACGCTCGCTTTGGAAGCCTGCAGGGACACGGTCCCAGAAAGGTCAAACCACCATGTCGTCGCCCCAGAAGATTCTTGCCGCTGCTCTCGCCGCTCTCTCCATCACCGCCTGCCAGGAGCCCGCTCCCCGCTCCGTCATCCCCTCGAAGGTCATCAGCATCACGCAGCCCGTCGCGCGGGCCATCGAGGTGCGAGATGCCGGCGCTCCGATGGCCGTCGTGCCCGTCGAAGTCGACCCGCTCGCCATCGCCAATGACGCGCCCAACGTCGATCACCTCGGCCGCGCCCATCAGCTCAGCTCGGAAGGTGACGTGAAGGGGGCGCTGCTCGAGGCCCGTCGCGCGCTGTTCACCACGCCGGCCGACGTGGAGACGCTGAGCACCGTCGCGAAGCTCGCTCGCCGGGCAGGTCAGCCTGCGCTGGCTGCCGAAGCGTGGGGCCGCGTCGCCCAAATCGCTCCCGATGACGCGCTTCCGTTGATCGCCCAGGCGCGCGCGCTGATTCAGCTCAAGGCGTACTCCGGCGCGGTGATGGCCGGGCGTGAAGCGAGCACCCGTGACTCGGGCAGCGTCGAGGCGTTTCAGGTCACCGGCATCGCGCAGCTCGCCATGAACGAGCTGGCCGGGGCCATCGCCAGCTTCGAGAAGGCCGTCGAGCTCGAGCCCAATCATGGCTGGGCGCTCAACAACCTCGGCTTCGCGCTCCTGCGCGCCAATCGAAACGAGCAGGCGGTGATCGCGCTCGAACACGCCGCCGAGGTGCTGCCACAGGTCGCGTATGTGCAGAACAATCTGGGGGTCGCGCTCGAGCGTGTCGGCCGGGGGGATGAAGCGAAGGCGGCGTACCAGCACGCGATGGATCTCTCGCCGAAGTATGTGAAGGCTCGCATCAACGCGGCGCGGGTCGCGAAGGCGTCGCAGGGGAATGAAGAGGCACCGCAGGTCGATGAGACCCTGAGCGACATGCCTCACCCGATTCCCGAGCAGCAGCAGCAGTAAGCCCTCACCCCGACCCTCTCCCCCGCGGGGGAGAGGGAGACAACTAGAACAGCACTGAGACCAGCAACGTTCCCCCGAGCTGATGTCGCCATGGTCCATTGAGATCGATAAACACGTCGTAGATTCCCCGCGCACCAATCGACCACGACTCCGACAACACCCAGTCGATGCCCAGCGTGGTGCCCGTCCCGAGAAACCAGATCGCTTCGGGCTTGGTGAGCAACACCACGCCACTCAACTGCAGCGCCACCCACGGTCTGACCAGTCCCTCCACCAGGAGGTACCTCACCCCCAGGCTACCCCCTGTCGAGAACACCCGGCCTGCTCCGCTCGGCGTATCCGCCCCGACTGCTGTCTGCGCGATCAGCACCGGCACGCGCACGAAGAACTCGAACCCGTTCTCCAGGTACTGCGAGCCCTCGAGCGAGATCCCGCCCATCACCTGCCCTGTCCCCACCACGCCAGAGACCTGCGGCCCTGCGCCCAACGAGTGGGGCGCGTACTGCGCGTGGGCGAACGTGGAAGTCAGCAGCACTGCGAGAATCGGCTTTGAACGCACCAAGGTCGTCTCCTCGGCTCGCGGGAAGTGACGCGAGCACCGGGGACGACAGGCGACTGAGCTTCAGGCAGGGCTTCGAAGACCACGCTGCTGCTCACCCGGGCAGGTTCGACTTCGATGGGTGAGAGCACGGGAATCCGCAGCCGCATGCAGAGTTCTCGCAGCCACCGAGCGCGGAGTTGCGGCAGGACATTTGCTCCCCTGGGGTGAATGCGCACCGCTTCGTGGCTGTTCACCCGCAAACCGCGTCTCTCCCGCCTCGCCCCGGTGCCGCACAACGAAACCCCGGAGCTGCCACCCGAAGGCTACAGTCTGACTCCGCTGATGAGCCCCAAGCAGCCCAGTCGATTGTGGAGATGGACCAGGCGTCTGCTGAAGCTGACGATTCTCGGAATCATCGTGGCCGTTTCAGTCGCCGCCGGAAGCTACGCGTGGTTTTCGCGCGATCTGCCCAGCGTCGAAGAGCTGCGCACCTGGCGGCCGCCTCAAGTGACCAAGGTGGCCTGCCGCGACGGCTCAGTCTGCGCGGAGTTCTACCTGCAGCGCCGCACCTGGGTCGACGTCACCAAGCTGCCCCCGCACGTGCGTGAAAGTTTCCTCGCGGCGGAAGACGCCGATTTCTATTCGCACAACGGCCTCGACTACGCCGGCATCCTGCGCAGCGCGGTGAAGAACCTGAAGCCCGGCGGCATGAAGTCGGGCGCCTCGACCATCTCGCAGCAGGCCTGCCGCGCGCTGCTGCTGACCCAGGAGCGCACGCTGGCTCGCAAGATTCGCGAGTGGATCCTCACCCCCCGCATGGAAAAGGCGCTGGGTAAGGACCAGGTGCTCAACCTCTACGTCAACACCATCTACTTTGGTCACAGCCGCTACGGCATCGAGGAGGCCTCGCTCTTCTACTTCGGCAAACACGCAGCCAGGCTGACGCTGGGTGAAGCGGCCGTGCTCGCCGGCACCGTGCAGCTCCCGCATCGCATCAACCCGGTCACGAACATCGTCAAGGCCAAGCGCCGCCAGAAGTACGTGCTCGGCCAGCTCGCGCGCCACGGCTTCGTGCCGCAGGCCACCATCGACGGTGAGATGGAGAAGCCCATCGTGCTCGGCCCTCGCCCGCCTGCGCAGGTCGGCGCGTCGTACGCAGAAGAAGTACGCAAGCAGCTCGTCGGGCGATACGGCGAAAAGGCGGTGCTCGAGGGTGGCCTGCGCGTGCAGATCGCCATGGAGCCCGCGCTGCAAGCCGCCGCCGAGAGCTCGGTGCGTGCAGGTCTCGAGGCAGTCGATCGCCGCCTCGGCTACCGCGGTCCCATCGGCCAGGTAGAGAGCGCGCGCTTCACCACGTTGCGTCCTTTTCTCGAGAAGCGGCTGACTGAAGCGGGAAAGCGCCGCCCTGATGAACGTTTCGTGGCTGACTTGACGGTGCTCAAGGATCTCAAGCCGCCTGAGCGTGAAGAAGGCGCAGACCCTTTGGCGGATCCTGAGGAAAACCTCGAGGTCGATGAGCCGGTGGTCACCGAAGACGAGAAGCTCGCGCGCGCGATCGGCGTGAAGACGCTGACCGACGGCGTGGAGTCGGTCGGCTACGTCACGGCCATCGATGACGCGAAAGGCACGGCCCAGCTCGATCTCATCGGAGCCACGGGTCAGCTCGACTTCGAGAGCCTGAAGTGGGCGCGCCGCCGCGAGGGCACCAGGGTGTCGGGAAACCCGGTGAAGATGTCTGACGTGGTGAAGGCAGGCGAGCTGGTGCGCGTGCGGCTGGGTGCTGCGCTGCCCGCATCGCAGCTCATCGCCGCCACCATCGCGCAGCTTCCCGTCGTGCAAGGTGGGCTCGTCGCCATCGACCCGAAAGACCGTTCGGTGGTCGCGCTCGTGGGTGGCTACGACTTCAACACTTCGGCGTTCAACCGCGCCACGCAGGCCCGTCGCCAGCCCGGTTCGTCGTTCAAGCCGTTTCTCTACGCCACCGCGCTCGAGTCGACGCGCTTCACGCCCACCTCGATCATCAACGACGCACCTGAGGCGATCCGCGATCCCTACACGGGGAAGATGTGGAAGCCGCAGAACTACGAGAAAGGCGGCTTTGAAGGGCCCATCACGCTGCGCACGGCGTTGACCAAGTCGAAGAACACGGTCTCCGTGCGGCTCATCGAAGCGCTCGGGCCTGACGCGGTGATCGCGTTTGCGAACAAGGCGGGCATCAAGAGCACCCTGCCCCAGAACCTCACGCTCGCGCTCGGTACCGGTGAGGTCTCGATGCTGGAGATCGCCAACGCGTACACCACGCTGCAGACCAACGGCATGCTGGCCGAGCCGGTGATGCTGGTGCGCGTGGCCGACGCGACCGGCAAGGTGCTCGAGGAACGTCATGCCGCGCCCGAGCAGGTGATCAACCCGGCTGTCGCTTTTCTCGCGACGTCGTTGATGCGCAGCGTGGTCGAAGAAGGCACCGCGGTCGCCGTGCTCGAGCTCAACCGGCCCGCTGCCGGCAAGACGGGCACCGCGCAGGAGTTCCGCGACGCCTGGTTCAGCGGCTACACCGCCGACTACGTGGCTTCGGCCTGGGTGGGCTTCGATGATCACGAGCCCATCGGGCCGGGTGAGACCGGTGGCAAGGCCGCGCTCCCGGTGTGGTTGGGGTTCATGCGGGTCGCCCATCAGGGTCTTCCTCCGCGCGAGTTCGTGGTGCCTGAAGGCGTCAAGCAAGTCCGCATCGATCCGCGGACGGGGAAGCTCGCGGGTGGCTCCGTGCCGGGTCGCGCGGAGTGGTTCCTCGAAGGCACCGAGCCGACCGAAGAGACCCGCGCCGTCGACCCGAATGATTTCCTGCTGCACGATCAGAAGGGTGGCCAGTGACGGGTCTGGTGGCTTTGATTCTCGCGGTCTCCTCACCTGCCCCCGGCTCTGCGCTGGAGCGGCTCGCGCTCGACGTCTCGCGATCGGTCGGTCAAGCCGGCTTCGAAGGCCCCATCGGCGTGTACGTCGAGGGCAGCCCTGCACCTGCGAGCCGCGCGTTCGCGTCGTTGGTGATGGCGTCGTTGTCGAGCCAGAAGCTCGCGCCCGTGCCGGTCACCGCCCGTGACGCGACCGAGGCTGAACGCATCGCGCGTGAGCAGGGGCTGCGTTCGTTGGTGCGACTGACCGTCTCGCTCGAGCCGCCGAAGCTGGTGGTGCGTGGTGATGCGCTCGGTACGTGGGTCAACTTCTGGTCGGGGTCCACCCCCACGCGCACCGGGCCTGCGGCGGCGGTGGTGAGCTCGGTCGATGCGGATCTCGAGGCCCTCACGTTGGCGGGTGCGCCTGCCTCGACGCGGCCACTCGAGCTCAACTTGGGCGTGTTGGCCCGGCTCACGGCGTTGCCTGCTGCGTTGGTGATCGCGGATCTCGATGGAGATCGCCGCGCAGAAGTCATCGCGCTGGTGTCGGACGCGGTGATCACCTGGGGGTCTGATGGAAAGCTGCGCCATCGCGTCGAGCTGACCGCGCCCATGTCTTCCCGGCCTACGCGCGAGCCGTTCGGGTTACTCAGCGTGAGCAACGGCAAGTTGATCGCCTGGTCTTCGCGCCGGGAACGTGCAGAGTCGTTCTCGTGGCAGCAGGGCTGGCGATCGACCGGCGTTGCGGAAGCGCCGACGCTGGGGCCGGTCACCTTCACGCTGCGGCCCGGCTTCACCAGCTTCGCAAAGGAGTTGACGTGGGCGGGGAAGGCGCTGAGCTGGCCTGAGCCCGTGCAGCAGTGGTCTTCGTTCAACGCGTTGGCGCTGAGTGTTTCTCCCACGGGCACGGCGGCGATCGCCCGGGGACAAGCGCCTGTCACGCTGCTCAACGGCGTCGGGAGCGGCAGCACGTTGGCGGATCTGGATGGGGATGGTTCGCCTGAGGTGGTCGCGACGTCGGCGCGATCGACAGGTGAGGTCGATGAGGTGCGGGTGGTGGCACTGGGCGCGTTCGAGTCAGCGCAGGCGCGCGGCGGGAATCTCAATGAGGCCGCGGTGGCGTGGCAGAAGAAGATCGACGGCCGGGCGATCGTCGCGGCGAGCGGGGATCTCGACGGTGATGGCGTCGATGAGGTCGTGCTCGGTACGTGGTCGAACGAGGGCACCGGTGAGCTGCTCGTGTTGCGGAGAGCCCCATGACGAAGACTTCTTTCCCTCTCCCTCTGGGAGAGGGTCAGGGTGAGGGCCGAACGTCAGGTGAGCACCGAGCCGCTTCGAGCTCCCTCACCCCGACCCTCTCCCCCCTGGGGAGAGGGAGACAGCTGTTTCTTTTCATCCTGCTCGCGACGTCCACCTTCGCCGGCAGCCGAGCCCACCCCGGCGGCACCCTGCAAGTCGCGCTCGTCTCACCGTCCGCCGCGGTCGATCCCCTCACCGCCGACTCACCGGTCGACGCGCTCCGCCTGCTGCTGACCCACCAGCTCCTCTGCCGCGTGGTCGAAGTCACCCGCCCTTCACCCAACACGCTGCGCCTCACCACCCCGCCCTCCATCGATCCCAAACTCATCACCGACGCACTCCAACGCGTCAGCACCACCACCACCGCCGCGCGCGGCCTCGCACTGCCCATCGCGAGCTGGTCGATCAAAGGCCGAGCCGTCGAGTTGCAACTCAAAGGCCCCTCACCCGATCTCGAACGAATGCTCTGCCACCCTGCCTTCGCCATCCCCGTCGGCGCGTTCAAAGCCAAAGCCGATCGCCTCGAAGCCTTCGACGAACAGCCCTCGGGCCGCCCGCACCTCGACGCGGTGGTGCTGCAAGCCGCCGACGCCCGCACCGCCGAGCGCCTCTTCGCGCAACGCCGCGTGCAGCTCGTGCTCGGCGCGGCGACCTCCGACGAAGTGGTGCAGCTCTTCGCCACCGCCGTGGTGCTCGGCCCCGGGCTCTCCGCGCTGCGCCCCGCTCTCGAGAGCACCATCGAACGCGGCGACCTCGCCCGCTTCTTCGTGCCCGGCCCCGCAGGCCCCCTGCCCGGCCTGCTCCCCCCGAGCCTCTCCCCGCAAGTCCCCGCGCCCACCATCGCGAAGCCCACCCCGCAGAACCCACCGCGCGAGCTCTCGCTGCTCTTCGACGAAGAGGCCGCTCACGAAAAGAGCATCGCGCAGCGCCTTCAAGTGAAGCTCCAGCCGCTCGGCTACCGGCTCGCCCTCAAGCCCACGCCACGCGGTCAGCTCCGCAACCACCGGCCCGCCGAAGGCGAAGTCTTTCTCCAGAGCGTCGCCCTGCCGCCCACGCCGACCGGAGCGCTGATCCTCTGGCTCGAGCTGGCAGGTCAGCACGCGAGGATCCCCGCGGTGCTGCAGCAGCTCGCCGCCGCCCCCGACCTCGACGCGCGCGCGCGGGAGCTCGCCCTTCAGCTGGCCCCCGAACTCCCGCTCATTCCCCTGGTGACGCGCGGGCTCGGCGTGGTCGCCGCCAAAGAAGTGCAGCACCTCACCCGTGACGCGTTGGGGCTGCCCCGCCTCGACGACGTCTTCTTGGCCACGGAGTAGCCACCCGATGCGCCTGCGCTGGACGCTCGCCCTCGCCTTCATCGCGCTCTCGGTGCTGCAGATCGCCGTGGTGGTTCCGCTCGCGCTGCGCAACCTCTCCGCGCTGCTCTCCAGTCAGCAGGAAGCGCGCGTCGATCAGCTCATGGTCACCGTCGACGCCGAAGCCGAGCGGCTGCAAGGTGACGTGCGCCGCTCGATGGATGAGCTCGCCTTGAGCCAGGGCCTCGAAGATGTGGCGCGTGACGCGGCGAGAATTCCCGCGCCCGCGCACGTGACCACCGCCGCGACGTCGCTGATGACCCCGCGTGGGCTCGACGTGCTCGCGCTGCTCGACGAGCAGGGCCGCACGCTCTCTTCGGGTCACCTGCCCGCCCGCCTTGGTGAGCCTGACGACCCGCTCTTCGCCGTCACCCAACGCGCCGCCCGAAGTGTGACCGCGACCCGGGTCGAGCTCTCGGGTGCCGATGGCCTGGTGAGCGCGCCCGCCCTCGTGACCGCCCGACCCATCGACTACGGCGAACGCCGGGTCTGGGCCGTGGGCGGCGTGCTGCTCTCCGAAGCGCGCGCGAAAGACCTCTCCCGTCTCACCGGCGCCCGCGTGGAAATCGTCTCCGACGGCGTGGCCCACGCCAGCGCCGGTACCGCCGCACCGCCGACGCTCACCCGCACGCTCCCCGTGGGCGACGTCGCCACCATCCGCCTCATCTTTTCTCAAGCAGACCTGGTGGCCACCCGCAGCGAAGTGCTGCGCGCCTTCCTCGGTTTGGCCGGCGTGGGGCTGCTGCTCTCGGTCATCCTGGGGTTCCTGGTGAGCCGCCGCATCACGAGGCCCGTCGAAGCGCTCACCGATGCCGCGCTCAAAATCTCCAGCGGCACCCCCGGCGTGACCGTCGACGCCCGAGACGCGTCGGGCGAGCTCGCGGGTCTCATCAACACCTTCAACCGCATGACCGGAGACTTGAAAGATGCCACCAACAAGCTGGTGGCCAGTGAACGTGTCGCCGCCTGGCAAGAGGTCGCCCGCCGCCTCGCGCACGAGATCAAAAACCCGCTCACGCCCATCCGCATGTCACTGGAGACCCTGCTCGCCGCCAGCCAACGCGGCCCGCTCGATGACCGCTTCAAGGGCCTCTTCACCGAGAGCGCCCGCGCCGTGCTGGAAGAGGTCGACCGCCTCAAGCGCATCGTCGACGAGTTCAGCCAGTTCGCCCGGCTGCCCCACCCGCAGCTCGCGCAGCACGATCTCGCCGAGGTGATGCAGGCGGTGATGTCGCTGTACGCCGAACACGACGGCATCACCTTCGACGTCGCGCTCGAAAAAGGCGCCCTCGTCTCGATCGATCGCGATCAACTGACCCAGGTGCTGGTGAACCTCGTGAAGAACGCAGAAGAAGCCATGGTCGGCAAAACCGGCGCAATTCACGTGCGGGTCAAGAAGGGGCCCGAGGTGACTTTGGAGGTCGAAGACGAAGGGCCGGGCATCCCCGAAGCCCTCAAAGACCGCCTCTTCGAGCCGTACGTCACCACCAAGCCACAAGGCACCGGCCTGGGTCTGGCGATCGCCCTGCGTATTTGTCAGGAGCATGGCGGCCGCCTGGAGGCCGTGGACGGCGCGGCAGGCGGGGCGTTGTTTCGGGTTTCGCTGCCAGCCGTGTCACCCCGTTAGGGGCTTGGCGCTTCAGCGAAGGCCGGGCGTGGGCGGGGGGGCCCGCTGACCTTCGATGATCGGAGCGGGCGTCTGCGGGAAGGGGCGGCCTTCGAGCACCGGGATCGGGTCCTGGGGCAGCGCGACCGTCGACGGATCACGAACCGGTGAAGGCGCCGTGGTCTCGGGCGTTTGCGGCCCATTTGCGCCCGGCAACACAGGGCCGGCTTCGGGCCCCGTGGTCAGTGCTTCACCGTTGGCCGCGACCAGATTCTGGCCGTCGTAGGACTCATCGGCGCCGACTCCGCACCCGGACACGACGACCATTGCCAGAATTGCGACAGCGACCCGCTTCATGCTGCTGACCATTTGCAACCCCGATGCCGAACCGCGGGCGGAGATGAATTCACTCGTCGCCATGGGTGACCTCCTTGAGCTCAGTCTCGCCGTTGACGATCTGTGACAAGCGCGAGCGCTTCATCTTCAGCAGGCGAGCCGCTTCACTGATGTTGCCGCCGGCCTCTTCGAGCGCGCGCTTGATGCACTGCATTTCGACTTCGTGGCGCAGATCCTTGAGCGAGAGGTCTCGTCTGCGCGCCAGCTCGTAATAGTCGAGCGGCCCCTCAGGGCTGGGCGCGGCGACCGGAGAGCCCACCGGGAGCGTGACCACCCGCGCGACCTCGAGTGAAGCCGTCGCGAGGGGAATCACGTTGACCGACGTGCCGGTGGGCGCCTCGATCAACGCGCGGAGCTCACCGACGTGGGTGAAGGCCTCGAGATCGATCTCGTTGCTCTCGGCGAAGATCGACGCCGAAGCGATGACGTTCTCGAGCTCGCGGATGTTGCCAGGCCACCGGTGCCGGCCCAGCAGCGCCAACGCTTCGGTCGACAGGCGGCGCACGGGCTCGTTGCGCTCGC
Organism: Archangium sp.; assembly: GCA_043773025.1. Taxonomy (GTDB): domain Bacteria; phylum Myxococcota; class Myxococcia; order Myxococcales; family Myxococcaceae; genus Archangium_A. The sequence goes on along the minus strand of JAYVFP010000230.1, from coordinate 15,316 downwards.
GGGCGACCTTCTCGAGGAAGTGCTGGGTCAGGCCGGGCAGATCCTCCAGGCGCTCACGCAGCGAGGGCAGCTCCATCATGACGCCCTTGAGCCGGTAATAGAGATCGCTGCGGAACCGGCCCTGCGCGATGAGCTGCTCGAGATCGCGGTTGGTCGCGCAGATGATGCGAACATCGATCTTGATGGTCTTGCTGCCGCCGACGCGCTCGAACTCGCGCTCTTGCAGCACGCGCAGCAGGGCGACCTGCGCCTTGGGGCTGATGTCGCCTATCTCGTCGAGGAAGATGGTGCCGCCGTCGGCCATCTCGAAGCGGCCCTTCCGCTCCTTGATGGCGCCGGTGAACGCGCCCTTCTCGTGACCGAACAGCTCTGAGAGCAGCAGCTCTTCCACCATCGCCGCGCAGTTCACCTTCACCAGCGGCATGTGCCGGCGGGGCGAGAGCGCGTGCAACGCGTCGGCGAGCAGCTCCTTGCCAGTGCCGCTCTCGCCGCGCACCAACACGGTGGCGCTGCTGCGGCCAATCGGTTCGAGCTGCTTGGTGATGCGCTGGAGCGCGACCGAGCGGCCCACCAGGCCGTTCATGCTCTCCACGACCTGACGCGGGGCCAGCGAGGCCATCGCGCGGGGCAACCGGAGTTCGGGCTCGACCGCGGCCACCACTTCGGCGCGACGCGGCAACGAAAGGAACGCGGTGCGGCGCACGGGCGGCACGCGCTGGAGGAGCTCGTCGAGCAGGCGGCCCGCGCGGCTGAACTCGGCCTGCGCGCCGCTCATGTCGTTGGCCGCCAGGCGCAGCTTGCCCATGAGGAAGTAGGTGCGAATCGGGCCTTCGAGATCAGGCTTGTCGAGCAGCGCTTCTCGCGCGCGCGAGGCCGCCCGGCCTGCGCCGAGGAGATCTCCGTTGAGCAGGCACAGCTCGGTGCGCGTCAGCTCGACCTCGAGTGAAGCGGCCTGCAGCGTGGCGCTGCCCTTCTCAACCGAGCGGCGCGAGAGCTCGAGCTCAGCCTGCGCCCGTTCACCGGTCTGCAGGTGCACGCGCGCTTTCCACGCAGCAGCCAGCGCAGCCCAGGCGTCGTTGCCCAGCTTCTCGAAGCCCACCCGGGCCGCCTCCAACACGCGGCGCGCTTCGGGGTACTCGCGGGCGTCGACGGCCAGCGCACCCAGGTTCAACTGAGCGGACGCCTCGAGGTAGCCATCACCCAGGCGGCGGGCCTGACGCAGCGAGTGCTCGGAGAGTTCGGTCGCGCGCTCGGTGTCACCCAGGAAGTGGTGCAGGCGGGCGAGGTTGCTGGCGGCCATCGCCACTTCGCGCAAGCTGCCAAAGCGGCTGAACGCAGACAGCGCGCGGGTGAGGTGACTCAGCGCGAGCTCGAAGTCACCCGACTCCGCGTAGAGTGAGCCGAGGTTCGCTTCGGCGTGCGCGTGCAGCGGGCGACTCTCGGGGGGCGTGCTCTCCCAGCAAGCGATGGCGCGATCGCGATCGCCCCGCTTGTAGGCCGCGACCCCTTCGTTCAAGCGGGCCAGCGCGAGCAGCCGCGTGTCGCCCAGCTTGGTGGCGCGCTCGGCGTTGTCGGCGAAGACCTTCTGCGCTTCGGCCGCCTGCCCCTGCACCAGCAGCGCCTTGCCCATGGCCTGGCGCAGCTGCAGGGAAGAGGTGTCATCCGTCGTGCGGTCGGCGAGCGCGGTGCGGCCCAGCTCGAGCGCGTCGGCGGCGCGGCCGGTGGAGACGTACAGCTCAGCCAGGGTCGCTTCGGCACCGGCCGCGGTCTGGGCGTCGGCGCGCGCGATATCGAGCAGCGCACGGGTCGACCGGGCACGGCCTACCTTGATCAGCAGCCGGGCCGCTTCGAGCGCCAGCGGTGCACGTTGGGTCTTCGGCCCACGGCGCGCAGCCTCGAGCAGGCGGCGCACGGCGCCCCGGTAGTCACCCAGCAGCGCGAGCACCCGGCCCCACGCTTCCAGCACCGGCCTCTTCTGGGTGGCGTCGAGCAGACCCGCCGCACGCGCGTAGAGCGCTTCGGCGTCTTCCAGCGCGCCCCGTTCGACCAGGCCATCGGCGGCACGCACCGCGAGCGCTGCACCTTCGAGCGGCGCGACGGGCAGGAGCAGCTCGGCAGCCGCGAGCAGCTGGCCCGCGTTCGCCATCACCCGGCCCAGCGCCAGCGTGGAGACCCGGCACTGCTCTTCGGGTACCAGCGCCACGAAGGCCTGCTTCTCGGTCTCACGCGCGAACCGCCACGAAGGGCGGCCGTCGACGACCTTCACGGTCACCAGGCGCTCGCGCAGCAGCCCATCGAGGGTCTGTGCGCTCTGCGGCGCTTCGGCGCCCAGGGTCGACGCGAGCCACTCCACCGGGAGCGCCTCGGGGGCGATCGCCAGCACGCAGAGGGCGGCGCGCTGCAGCTCGGTGAGCCGCTCCACGCGGCGCACGAAGAAGTCGATCGCGGCGACGGGGCGCTCGAGCAGCTCGCCCAACGCCTGCGGATTGCCGCCAGTCGCCTCGAGGAGCTTCTGCGCGATGTCCTGCCGGGCGAGGAAGCTGCGGATGCCGTCGAGATCGAGGCCCGCCAATGAAAGCGTACGCCCTGAGACGTGGCTGACCACCTCGGCCAGCGGCGCGGGCAGCGCTTCGTCTTCGCGGAAGGTGAGCACGAACAGGCCGCACACCTTCGACTGCGGCGTGGAGGCCATCGCGGCGAGGTAGCGGATGAGCTCGAGCGACGCGCGATCGGCCACGTCGAGATCGGGCCAGATGACCAGCGGCGCCGAGCGCCCCAAAAGAGAGAAGAGCTCAGCTGCGCCGTCGTAGAGCGCGAGCCTTCGTTCTTCCGCAGGCAGCGACTGGCTGCCATTGCGCACCGGTTCGACCGCGCGGGCCAGGCGGGCGAGCGTGGTCTCGGGAACACCCGAGCGCTTCACCAACGTGAGCAGCTCGCCCAGCATCGGCGCGAACACACCCCAGGTCTGCCGGGCGTCGCGGCCACTGCCGCCTTCGAAGATGGGGGTGCCCTGGGCGCTGAGCGTCTGGGCCAGTTGAGAGAGCAGGTGCGTCTTGCCGACGCCTCGCGGTCCGCGCACGAAGACGAAACGCGCGGAGCCAGCGGCTTTGGCTTCCTGGTGCTCACGCACCAGCAGCGCCAGTTCAGCTTCGCGGCCCGTCACCTCGGCGGTGATCGGACGCAGGTATCTCATGACCTCTGTGCTCATTTTCCCGGCTCCTGGCTGCAGCCGACAGCATCGTCGACCTCCGCACCACGTAGAACCCCGGCCCACCCCGCCCATGCATCGGCGCGGCTTTGAGCAGTTCCTGTGCCACCTCAGCCCACCGCCTGAGCGGCGGGGAAGCACTCGAGATCAATCGGGTTCTGCGGGACTGACGAAGCGCAGCGTGACCGTGGCGACACGCAGGTCTCGGTTTTTCCGAGGAGTGACCAGAAATCAGTCAGTGCCCCCTCGCCCTCTGGGAGAGGGGATTTCAGTCTCGTCAGTCTTTGACCGGAGTCGCCTTGAGCGCGGCCTTGCCGTCTTTCACATAAACCTGAAAGCGAACGGTGCGGCACTGGTACTTCGCGACGAGCTGTTCCTTGTTCTTGAGCAGCTTCGCCTTGAACTTGTCGAACGTGAGCCCATCCGCAGGCTCCCGGCACTTCTCGCGCGTGGCCACGAAGTCGCGGAACACGTCCTGGAAGTGCCGCTCTTCTTCGTTACCACCGCCCGCGGGCGCCATCGACGCGACCTTGGGCATCGCCGCGGTGTTGGGCTTGAGCGCCGGACGTTCGCTGGTGTTGCCCGAAGCCCCTGCACGAGCGGCCTTGATCAGCTCTGCCGGAACCGCGGCAACCCGCGTCGCATCGGGGTTGTCCTCGTGCGAAGCATCTGCCGATTCATAGCCCTGCTGAGCTGCCGCCATGGCGAACGGATCAGCCGACGGCGTCGACGGGGCCGCGACTCCCGGGGCGCCCGGAGGCGGCTTGAATGCGGGATAGGCGACCGTGCGCTGGGCCTCGTCTTCATCCATCAACCCGCCGCGCGGCGAGAAGGCCGGCGATTCCGACGTCGCGACTGGAGGCGGCGACGAAGAAGCCCTGAACGAAGGAGGCGGAGGCGGCGCGCTGTTGGCGAACGGATCCGACGTGGGCTCGGGATCGAACGGCGGAGACTGCCCCGTGCCCCCCGTGGAGAAGGGCGGCGGCGAAGACGGCTGGCCCGCCTGCAGACCTATCGAGCTGTTCGAGCTCACCGGGAAATCGAAGTCGTCGGGGCTCGCCTCGGGGGCGGCCTGCTGGTCCGGCATGGTGATCGGCGGCTTGACGATCGGCTCTTCGCGCCGCGGGGGCGGAAGGGGCATCGGGGGCGGCATCACCATCGACGCGCCCACTTCTTCGGGCGCGCCACCCATCACGATGGCCATCACGATCGCGAAGAGAAAGAGGCCCAGCAGCCCGCCGAAACCGAACACCTGGTAACCGGCCAGCGCGTCGAGCGCAGCCTTCGACGAGGCGGAAGCCGCGACCTCGAACGTGGTACCGCCGATCGCCTGGCGGCCGCCGACACTCTGCACCAGCCTCTCAACCATCATGGGCAACGCGAGCGGGCCCAGCTCGCGAACCGGGCCCGAGGCGAGCGCGCCCGAGGCCCCCGCCTTGATCCCGGCCAGCACCGCGTCGGTGCCTGCCTTCTCACCGGCGCTCACCACGGCCTTGCCATCGGAGACCAGCGCGAGGCTCTTAAGACCCAGCGACTTCACGGTCGCCTCGAGCACCTTCACGTCGGGCAACAGCGGCAGGCCGACGATGGCGCTGCCCGCCTGGCGCACTTCATTCTTGTCGCTGATGACCATCGGCACTGCGAGCAGCAGGTAGCTGGCGCCATCGACGCTGCGCACGGCCCCCGCGGGTCCCGCCTCGACCACCTGCGCGAACTCCAGGCCCTCTGGGGCCGCGGTCGCGGGCTCGCCGCCGCCTTTGACCCAGAGCACACCCGCTTCGTTCATCAACCCAACGACCAGTTGTTCTTTGAGTTCGTCAGGCAGCGCCTCGGCCGCGGCCGTGCGAATCGCCGCGAAACGATCCACCGTCGGAGCCTCGGGCTTGGCGCCCGGCTTGGGGCCTGCGTTCCAGGCGGCGGCACCGCCGACCACCTTGAGCGCGACCACCTGGGTGAGGGAGCGGCGCGACTCCAGCGCGACCGCGAGTGGGCCAGCCGCGCCTGCGACCGCTGCCTGGGCCTGCTCGACAGAGCTGGCCAACGCGAGCGGAGCAATCACGGTGAGGTGGTAGGCCCACAACCCGAGGGCAACGAGGGCAAAGGCGAGAAACTTGAGGCGAGCCATCGGCGCAAGCACATAGCACGCGCGTCAGGACCCGGCGCCAATTTCTCAGTGACGAGGCCCTCGCATCAGTGGACGATTCGAATAGGTTTCAAAAATGGCCCCTCGCACCTTCTCCGTCGCGACGTCCGTGCAGGATCCCCTGACCGCCGAACGACTGGTCGACCTGCTCCAGGAAGCCGGGCTCGACGCCTTCAGCCGGGCTGGTGGGGCCGCTTCTTCTGCCGCCTTCGCCTCGGCCACGCCCGCCTTCTGGGACATCCTGGTGCCGACCGAGGGGTTCGAGCAGGCGCAGGGCCTCATCAACGCCGAGCTCCAGGAGATCGAGCGCGACGGCGAGGCGAACGGCAGGGCGGCTGAAGAAGAGGCGATGTCGGGCGAAATTCCCTCTCCCTCTGGGCCCTCTGGGCGAGGGTCAGGGTGAGGGGCTGACCGGCTCGACCAAAACCGGCTCATACAAAGCCAGGCCCTCGATGGTCCACTGCGCGAAGTCGAGGTTGCGGCTCAAGTAGCGGCTCAGCGGCTCGTCGACGACCTTCTTGAAGCTGCGCGACGCGTGACGAAGCATCGGGCCTTTGGGCGACTGCACCAGCACGCCGACGTGCGAGATGCGGGTGACCACCGACGGGCGATCCGCGCGCACCACCACCACCAGCAACCCCGCGGGCGCGTCCCTCAGCGCCTCGACCGCCGCCGCTGAAGGCACGATGTCGAACTCGAAGGTGCCGCTGAGCTGCTTGGGCTCGGGCAAGGCCAGCCCCGCCCCGCTCTTCTCCTTCCACGTCGCGGGGGTGATCACCTTCTTGACCCGGCGCGTCTTCGCCCCGCCCCACTTCGCGGTCACATCGCGCAAGAGGCCGCGTTTCACGTTTTGCGGCAGCCACTGCGACTCCATCACGTGAAGCCGGTTTTCCCAGCTGGGCGGGCCGTCGTAGCGAAGCGCGCTGAGCACCTGAACGAGGGTCTGAGGGTCTGCGGTCGACAACGCGATCGACTGCTCGATCATCGTGACGCAATCCACCGCGTCCCAACGGATGAGGGGATCCGCGTCGTGACCCGAGCCCTCGCCCAGCGCCGAGAGCACATAGGGCGAGCCCACGAACCCGGCCGTCGCCTCGAGCAACCGTTCACGCAGCGTGGGCAACGTCTTCAAGTGCGCCATCGCATCGGCGCGTTGGGTCTCGCCCATCGAGGCCCACGGCGTCGCCACCAACAGCAGCGCCACCAGGCTCGTCACTGCAGCCCTGCCTTCTTCAAGATGGCCTGCCGCTGTTCGTCGGTGATGCGCAGCTTCTCGAGCTCGTCTTCGTAGATGAGCCGCATCTCGCCCTTCGCCTTGGCGCTCTCGATCACCAGCCACTCGAGGCCCTTCGTGTCGCCGCCCTGCACCAGGATGCGAGCGGCCCGGGCGCGCAGCTTGTCGCTGGGATCCTGCAGCAGCGGGGTGAGCGTGGCCGACGAGACCTTCGCGCTCGACCCCTCGAACAACATCACCGCCTGAAACCGTTCGTTCTTGTCAGCCGAGGCCAGGAGCCTGGAAGCGAACTGAGCGCACTTCGGCGCGCCGAGCAGACACAACGCTTGCGCCGAGGCCAACCGCGTCGACTCCGAGTCGTCCTTGAGCAACGCCTCGAACGCGGGGATCTGCTTCTTGTCTCCCGAGCGCCCCGCGGAGGTGATCATCATCACTTTGAGATCGAAGTCGGTCTCGGTCTTCGCAGCCTTGAGCAGCGGAGCAGCAGCGGCGGGTTTTCCGATCTCTCCGAGCGCACGCGCGGCTTCCCTGCGTGGCCCCAGCAGCGGGTTGGTCAACAACGCGATGAGCGGCTTGACCCCCTCGTTGCTCTTGATGCGCCCCAGCCCGCGCGCGCCCGTCATCACCTCGCCGATGTCGTCGCTTCCGAGCGCGCGCAGAAACACACGTTCGACCTCGCCGTCGCGCACCGCGAGCGAGACCAGAAACTCCAGCACCTGCCCGCGCATCTTCCCGTTGACCCGGCGCACCGCCAGCACCAGCTCACCGGAAACGGAGCGCTCTTCACCCAGGAACTGCACCCGGTTGACCGCGGCGTTGAGCGCCATGGTGCCCTGGAAGAACTGGTCGAGCACCTTGGCCGCTTCGAGGCCGTTGTTGGGCTTGGCCGCCGCGAAAGAAGCCATGCAGAGAATGAGGACAGCCAGCCAGCGCTTCATGCGGAGGAACGGTAGCATCCACAGCTCACGTGCGCCCCCTCAGTGCCTTCGCCCTGGTTCTCCTCGCGTCGTCCGCTCTGGCGCAATCGCGGGTCTCCCGGTGCTGGGCCGCGTGCGAGCGAAACGTGGTCGAGGCCCGGCAACGCGCCACTGCGTGTGGGGCCTGCCTGACCGCCCCGGATCGAGCCGACGCGTGGTTGAGCCGGCTCTCGGCGCCGCCACCTGGGCTGCTCGAAGATCCCGACTGGGAGGTGCGCTGGGCCGCGCTGTTGTTCGAGGCACGCAAGGTGAAGGGCACTGCCGCGCACCAGTTGGCCCTTTGGCTGAGTGGCGCGAAGGGAGAAGAAGCGACGCGCGCGTGTCTGACCGCGGTGCATGCGGCCAGCGCCTTCAAAGAATCGCTCACCGCTTTGTTTGTCGATGACCCACGCGCGGCGAAGACCTGCCTCGCGCAGGAGGGCGTGCTGAGGAAGGCGCTGTGGGTCGATCTCTATTCACCCAGCGCACTGCTTCGCCGCGAGGCGTTGACGGACCTCGCCCGCGCCTTCGAACGTTCGACTGCCCGCGTGGTGCTCGACGCGCTCCCTTTTCACGCGCCTGAATTCGACGAGCTCGTGCTCGACACGCTCGCGTCGTGGTCGGTGGAGGCAGGGGTCGCTCCGGCCGCTTCGTTGATGGCCGCGGCCACCCCGAAAGACGTGGAGACCATGAACCGGGTGGTCGCGGTGTACGCGCGCAAACGTGATGCCGCCAAGCCCCTGTTGGCCTCACCGCAGGAAGCGGCGCGCCGTGAGGGCCTGGGGCTCCTCTCAGAGCTCGCGCCGCTTTCCGAGCCAGAGCTGCTCGGAGCGTTGGCAGACCCGGTCTACAGCCTGCGCGTGAACGCGGTCTCTGCACTGGCGCGGGGCGAAACGCGCTCGGTCGCCGCGATGGCCGGCGCACGTCTCTCGGGGCTCAAACCCGCCACGGCCGCGCAACAGCGGGTGCTGCTCGACCTGGTGGGCGAAAAACGCGAAGCCGACTGCGCGCCCATCGTGCTGGAGAGCTGGAGGGATTCCACCCGCGACCCAGCGCTTCGTGCGCGTGCGTTGGCGGTGGCTGCTTCGTGCGATTGGGAGGCCACCCGCGACGACGTCGAAGCGGCGTTCAACGCGCCGGCCGTGTTCGATCGGGCAGCGGCCGTGACTGCGCTGGGTTTTTCCCCCCGCTCGGAGCAACTGACGGACCGCCTGCTGCGCGCCTCCGATGCGCCCGAACCTGCCCTGCGTTCGGCCTCGTGCCGGGCGATCGGCCGGCAGGGTTGGCGGGGGGGGGCGGCGCGGCTCAGCGCGATGACGGGCGACGAAGAGCCCGAGGTGCGCAGCGAGGCGCTCACGGCGTTGGTCGCCCTCGACGCGCCGGCCCTCGAAGCGAAGCTCAGCTCGGCGTTGGAGAACGATGCGTCGCCCCAGGTCCGTGCCACCGCGGCCACGCTGCTCGCCCGGTTCACCAGCCCGCGCGCGATCAGCGCTTTGAGCCACGCGTCAAGAAATGACACCGATGCGAACGTGAAGTTCGTCGCGGCGCAGTCATTGCGTAAACTCGCGCCAGGGAGTCCCTCACCATGACCATCAAGCTGGCCGCCGTCATCGAGCCCAACGCCGCGCGCTACAAGGCCGTCGCCGACGCGTTGAAGAAAGCCGGCCTCAAGGTGTCCGCCGCGAGGGAGCCCGAACAGCTGGGTCGCGAACAATTGGTCGTGCTCGGCGGTTCCCTCAAGAGCCCCACCCGCGTCGCCCGCGAAGTGCGCCGTCACGCGCCCGGGGCCCTGCTGTTCGCAGGTCAAGCCAAGGGCTTCAAGGCGCCGTGGGCCGACGGCGTGTTGCCGCTGCCGGTCTCTGCGAACGACCTCAAGGTGCGCCTGGCCGAGCGGCAGAAGCCGGCCATCGCCGCGGCCCCCGCGCCGCGGCCCGGCGAAGGCATTCTCGACCTCACCACCAGCTTCTACACCTTCGCCCATTTCAAAGAGGTGCTCTTCGTCGAGGTGAAACGAGCGCGCCGCTACGGCTTCCCGCTGGCGTTGGCGCTGGTGTCATTCGATCCGATCTCCGGCCGGATGAACCCTGAGCTGCAGACCCAGATGATGGGCGGTCTTGCGCTGGCGATTCGCCGTTCGCTGCGCGACACCGACTATCCGGTGCAGCAGTCGGCCGATCGCGTGCTGCTCCTGATGCCGCACACCGACCTTGCGGGTTCACTGATCGTCGCGCGCCGCATCTGTGAGCGCGTGGCGCGGGCGACGCTGCAGGCGGGCGATACGGTGCTGCACCCCACCATCTCCGTCGGCGTGGCCGCGGGTGAGCCGGGGCGCGAGTACGGCTTTTCTGATCTCGTTCGCCAGGCACAAGACGGGCTGACCGCGGCGATGTCACGCGGTGGCAATCGGGTGGAGTTCGTCACGCAGATCGCCGGCGCGAGCCCCACGCCGGTGGGTGCCCCGCTCCCGCCGGGAATCCCCTCTCCCTCGGGGAGAGGGTGAGGGTGTTTCACTCAGCGTCAATCTCGCAGAAGACCGAACCGACCTGAGGTCGGAGGCTCGTCTCGCAGGTTTTTTCGAAATAACGAACGGACACCGGTCCTCCCGAGAGCAGTCGAGGGAGTACCTTTGCCTCGCGCAGCCAGTGCCTCCTCGACTTTGGCTCGGGGAGACCGGTGATGGAACCGAGTCCTATTTCCGCCAACCCTCTCGGGCTGAACGGATTTCGGTCGGTTCCGTTCGTGCCGAGCGGAGTCGAGGCACCTCTTTCATCAGTCTTCCAAAAGGGAGATTACGGGCCGCTCAGCTCCATCGCGTCGACCCGGTTCCGGCCGCCCTTCTTGGCGCGGTACAGGTACTTGTCGGCCGCAGCGATCAGATCTTCCGGCTGCGCGAAGTCTGAATCGAGCACGGTCGCCACGCCCAGGCTGATGGTGACGTGAATGGGCGTGCCGTTGAAGACGAACTCAGAACCATCGACGGCGCGGCGGCAGCGTTCAGCACAGCGGATCGACTTCTCCGAGGCCGACTCACGCAGCATGAGCGCGAACTCTTCACCGCCGTACCGCGCGAACAGGTCTTCCTGCCGCACGGTCTCGGCCACCTTCGCCGCCACCTTCTGCAGCACGTAGTCGCCCGCGGGGTGACCGTAGGTGTCGTTGATCTTCTTGAAGTGATCGATGTCGAGCATGACCATCGAGAGCGGCACGCGGTGGCGCAGGCAGTACGCGAACTCTTTCCTGAGCGTGTCGAGGAAGTACTTCTTGTTGAAGATGCGGGTCAGGCCGTCGCGCGTCGCGCTCTCGTAGATGGAGCGCTGGTATTCCTCTTCGAGCTGGTCCTGAATCGAGAACTTCACCACCGAGTTGGCGCCGATCTGAATCTTGTCGCCGTCCTGCAGGGTGGCCACGTTCACCTTGATGCCGTTGAGGAAGGTGCCGTTGGTCGAGCCGAGATCGACGAGCTGAAAGTGCCCGTTGGGCGCCATGGTGATCTTGCAGTGCTTGCGGCTGATGCCGTCGTCTTCGACCTGGAGCTGCGTGTCGGGCGCGCGGCCCATCACGAACTCGCCCTTGTCGAGCTTGAGCATCTTGCCGATCGTCGCTGCCGACTTGGCGCTGATGATGATCAGGTACGCGCTGGCGACCGCTTTGCTCTCGCCGAGCAGATCACTGATCTTATGTACTGCGGTCTTGTCCTCAGCCATCGATTGCCTGTGTCGTCACGCTAGCACTCACGTCCGTTCACCTGCCACAGATCGCTCGAGGTACTTGCGCAACGCGTCACCTGAGTGATTCGCCAGTCCGTGCATCAACTTCACCACTGCTGCCGACACGGTCATATCTCCGCCGCTGATGGCGCCATGGGTGCGCGCCGCGTTGCCCGACTCGTACTGAGAGAGGTCCACCCCGTTGCGATGGGCCTGGCTGACGATCAACACTGGAACCCCCAAATCCTTCGCCCGCTCGAAGATGGGCGTGAGCGACCTCCCCAATTCCTTCGAGGAGGGGAAGTTACCCGCTCCGTAGGCTTCCACCACCAACCCTTTTACCTGCGGAAGGATCGCCATCGGGATCGAAGGGTCCAGCCCGGGGAAAATGCGCAGCAAAAACACGCGTGGATCCACCTTCGCGGTGATTTTGAAGCGACCCTCCCACGCCACCCCCTCGGAGAACCGCGCGTCGACCCCCAACACGCCCAGCACGGGATGATTGGGGCTGTCGAAAGCGTCGTACTCGGCGATCGACACCTTCCGGACCCGGTTGCCCCGGTACAGATGCGAGTCGAAACACACGGTGACCTCGCGCGGCCCGTGAAGAGCCGAAGTGACAGCGTCGATGAGATTCAGGCGCGCGTCGGAGCGGATCTCGCCCAGCGGCCGTTGGGCCCCCGTGAGCACCACCGGCTTCTTGAGGCCCGGCAGCATGAACGAGAGCGCGCAGGCGGTCTCGGCCAGCGTGTCCGTACCGTGGGTGACCACCGCGCCGTCGAACTCGGGCAGGCGTTTGGCCAGCCGCTCGGCGAGCTTCGTCCACAGCTCGGGCTGCATCTCGCACGAGTCGATGTTGCTGAAGACTTCGAATTCGAGGCTCGCCAGTTCCGTTAGTTCGGGCACGCGCTCGCGGACAGTGCGAAAGAAAGAGCCGGGCTTGAGCGCATCAGGGCGGCGACCCGACATGCCGAGCGTGCCGCCGGTGTGCACCAGGAGGATTTTTTTCATGGGGAGTTCCAGCGATCTGCGTTCCTTTACAACCCAGCACCCGGTGGCTACAACGACTCGCATCGTGGCGCACCTCCTGGCGAAATCTCTGGCGCTGGCGGCGACGGCGTTGCTGCTCACCTCTGGTGTGGCGTCGGCTCAAACTGACCCTGCGCGGGTGCTCGAAGGCGTGCCGGGCTTCGACTTCAACCGGCTGCCCGCCCCCGCAAAACGCGAGCTGGTCAGCGTGTTGACCGACGAGTTCGACTACTGCGGTCGGCCGCTGACCCTGCTGGCCTCCTTGAAGAAGGGTGACGCGTGCAAGCACACCCGCCGCCTGGTGGGCCTGGGCGCGACGATGGCCGCCGACGGTTCGGCCGCGAGCGAAATCATCGTGACCTTGAGCCGCTACAATCAGGGCTTCAACAAGAGCCGCGCGACCTTCAAGCCCGATGACCGTCAGTGCGTGGGGCCCAAAGACGCAAAGGTGACCCTGGTCGAGTTCAGTGACTTCGAGTGCCCCGCCTGCGCCGCCGCCCGCCCGATTCTCGAGGGCTACGCCAAGCAGCGCCCCCAGGTGCGCCTGTGCTGGATGGCGTACCCGCTCCCGATGCACGCCAACGCGGTGTACGCCGGGCAGGCCGCTCTGTTCGCGCGCGACGCGGGCAAGTTCTGGCAACTGCACGACGCGCTGTTCGACAACCAACTGTCGATCTCCGAAGAGTTCATCCGAGCGCTGCTCACCAAGCAGGGGCTCGACGTGAAGGCCTTCGAGAAGGCGGTGGTCGCCAAGAAGTACCTCGAAGAAATCGAGTCGATGAAGGAGGCCGGCAAGAAGGCCGCCGTCGACTCCACCCCTTCGATCTACGTCAACGGCCGCAAGTACAACCTCGGCCTGAGCGCCGAGTCCCTCTCACTTGCGGTCGATGACGAGCTCGACTGGGTGACTGGCAACAGCGCCTGGCCCTCGAACTGACCTTGGACGCGCGATTTCTCGTCGATGCTCGCGGCTGGCTGGCCCCTGCAGACGGCGGGGGCTCGCCCCTGAGTGGCCGCACCGGCTACTTCCGGCTTCAGAACACCTCGCCTGATTGGATTTTGTTGCTGCGCAGCCCGGCCCAGGGAGGCATGCAGGAGACCCGGCCGCGCGTGGTGCTCTCGGGCGACTGCGGCGCGTTTCACCTCGCTGACCTGATCGCGTTTCTGGGCCAGTCGCGTTGGACGGGCGTGCTGCGGGTCACCGCGCCCTCGGGTGAACGCAGCCTGCTGCTCAAAGACGGCGACGTGCGCTCGGCGGCCAGCGACTCGTCGGGCGACCGCATCGGCGAGGTCATGGTGCGCATGGGGTACGTCACCCGCCTCGCGCTCGAGAAGGTGCTGGCAGAGGCGCCGCCTTCACGCATCGGCAAGGCGCTGGTCGAACGCGGGCTCATCAAGGCGCACGATCTCTACAAGTGTCTGAATGAGCAGATCAGCGAGATCTTCCACGGGATCATGTTGTCGAAGGACGGTGCGTTCGCGCTCATCGATCAAGAGATCGACGAGAAGGCGCTGACGCACAACCTCTCGCTCTCGATGAACGGCCTGCTGATGGACAGCATCCGGAAGATCGACGAGCTGACCCAGTTCCGAAAGCGCATCCCGCACGGGCGCATGTACGTGCTGCCGCGCAAGCAGCCGGAAGACGAGATCGAGCCTGAAGAGACCGCGGTGCTCGCGTACGTCGACGGCCAGCGCACGGTGATTGAAGTCGGCCAGCTCGCCCGGTTCTCCGAGTTCGACGCCACGCGCATCGTGCACCACCTGATGGAGATGGGCCTCGTAAAGGTCGCTGAGGCACCCAATGCCGCGCCCACCGCGTCGGCCACCTCGTCGATCGACCTCACCCCGGTGGCTGCGAAGCGCCCTGCCCCACCCGCTGCGCCCAAGCCGGTGGTGCTCTCGGTCGAGATGGTGGTCGGCGTGTTCAACACCATCTTCGGCGAGGTGCGCGATGAAGTGGCCGCGCGCGGCACGCTCGAGCCGTTTCTCACCTCGGCCAACGCGGCGCTCAAGGGCAACGGCGTGTCGACCTCACCCGTGCTCAACGGCATGTCGTTCGGCGACGACGGCATGCTCGAATCGGCCGAGCTCATCGAGAAGTACGCGCAGCTCAGCGCCGAAGGTCACCTGGGCGCCGAGCCCCTCAGCTCGCTCAAGCAGGCGCTTTCCGACGTGATGTTCTTTCTTCTCTTTCAGGCCGGCGAGCTGCTCGAGTCGGCCGCCGATGAAGAGCTCGCGCGCCGGGTCAAAGAGCATCTGGCCGAGCTCGAGCCGAAGTGACCATGTTGCTCCCTACATTGACGGCTGATCTTCCGGGCTGCGGCGGCACGTTCAAAGGCACGCCCGAAGACTTCGTGGTCGAAGAGATCCCCGCGTACGAGCCTTCGGGCGAGCAAGACTGCGAACACCTCTTTCTGTGGATCGAGAAACGCGGCCGCTCGACGCAAGACGTGGCCAAGGCGCTCGCGCAGCACTGCGGGATGAACGAGAAAGACGTGAGCTGGGCGGGCCTGAAAGATCGCCAGGCCATCACGCGGCAGTATCTGTGCGCGCCGGCACGGTTCGTCGAGCCGAAGCTCGCCACCTTCGTGATGGAAGGCGTGACCGTGCTGAGGACCGCGCGGCATCGCAACAAGCTCAAGGGCGGGCACCTTCACGGCAACAAGTTCACCTTGATGGTGCGCGGGGTGACCAATCACGACGTCGCGCAGGAGACGCTCGCGCGGTTGGTGAAGCTGGGCATTCCCAACTTCTTTGGTGAGCAGCGCTTCGGCATCGGCGGCGACAACGCAGAGAAGGGAAAGCGGATCCTTCAAGCGGGTGGAAGGCATCGCGACCGGTTCGAGCGGAAGCTGTTTCTCTCGGCGTACCAGAGCGACCTGTTCAACCGGGTGCTGGCGCGCAGGCTCGAGGGCGGTACGTTCGCGACCGCGCTGATGGGCGACGTGCTCAAGAAGAACGTCACCGGCGGTGAGTTCATCTGCGCGGATCCGATCGTCGATCAGCCGCGGGTCGACAGCCTCGAGGTGAGCCCCA
>JAYVFP010000229.1:0-10425 GCA_043773025.1 Archangium sp. | reverse complement strand
GGAGTCGAGGGATTACCTCGCCTTCGGGCGGTAAGTGCCCCCTCGACTGCGCTCGGGGAGACCGGTGATTGGAGTCATTTCTATTTCGGCAGGTTCCGTTCGTGCCGAGCGGAGTCGAGGCACCTATTTCAACAGTCTCCTTCTCAGGGCGAGGGGAACAACCGTCAGCTCTTGTCGCGACCCAGATACTGCGCCCCGAAGAGCTGGTCGTACTCCAGCGTCCACCACGCGCGTTCGAGCGGTTTGAGCTCGTCGGGCGGCTCGGTAGAGAGCGCACCATTGGGAGCTCGCACCAGGCCCGGCAACATGACCGGCAACGAGCGACGAACTTGCGTCAGAAACTCGGTGTAGCGCGACCCCGGCGTGCCGGTTTCTTCCAGCACCACGGGACCCAAGAATGAAGTGCTCAGCGCACCCAGCTCCTTCGGCTCTGAAGGCGTGTTCGACCAGATGAGCAACGGCACCTGGTGAATGAACGCGCGCTCTTCGAGGCTCAGGTTCTTGAGCGAGGTGATCACCCCGGTCTGCTCGAGCACGCGCGGCAGGCTCGGCAGGTGATCTCCGAAGAACACGATGAAGACCTTCGCCTTCACGCGCGAGAAGTACCCCACCAGCGCGCCCAGCTCGCGGTCTGCGTGGTTGGAAGCCTCGAGGTACGTGCTCAACTGCGCGCGCGCGTCGGGGTCGAGCTGGCTCTCGAAACGAATGGTCTGCTTCGCGTACCGATTGGCCTGATATGGCCCGTGCGCCTCCATGCTGATGCCGAAGAGGAACAGCGGCCGCGTGCGCGCTTCGAATTGCGCGATGAGCTGCGTGGTGAGCATCGAGTCTGACGGATAGCTGCCGGCCAGCGTGGGCCGCGGCATGTCCTCCAGGCCGATGAACTTTTGAAACCCCAGGTGGCGATAGACCTGATCGCGCTCCCAGAACCAGCGGTGAAAGGTGTGAACTGCCACCGTCTCGTAGCCCTGCGCCGCGTAGAGAGAAGCAAGCGAAGGATGTTTGCGGTGCAGGTACTGCTGATACGGCACCGACCCTTCCGGCAGGAAGCGCATGGAGTGACCGGTGAGCACCTCGAACTCGGTGTTCGCCGTGCCGCCACCAAACACCGGCGGGAAGAGCGTGCCCGAGGTGTGCTGCGCCTGCAGCCGGCGCAGGTTCGGGATCGGGTCGTCGAGGAACTTCACCTTCGGCAAGCGGGTGGCGTCGAAGAACGACTCGCTCATCACGACGATCACCGTGGGCTTCTCATCGGAGACCGGAGCCGGCGCCCGCGAGAGCTCCCCCACCGCGGCCTCCACCGACATCGCCCCATAATCTTCCGGCGCGTTCACCACCGCGGTGTTCGCGTTGAGCGCGATGCCCAGCAGCAGCCCGTTCGTGCGGTAGCTCTCCGATTGCTGCCAGCGCGTGTGGTGAATGCCCACCCGGCCCAGCGCCTTGTCGACCCGCGGGAAGATGGTCCAGCACGAGAGCACCACCACGCAGCCCAGCGCGCCGCGCACCGCCCACGGGAGCGGCCGGCGATCTCGCCGCGCAGCCCACACCATGCCGACGATCACCAACACGCCGCCGAACGTGCCCAGCCGGCCCCACACCGAAGCGGTCATCTGCGGAAACAGCACGATCGCCTCGCGGTACTGGAGCACCAGATCCCACGGGAAGAGCGGCTTGCCGAGAATCTGCAGCTTGGTCGCGTGCAACCCGCCCAGCAGCGCGAGCACTGCCACTGAAAGCAGCAGCGAAACCAACACCCTTCCGGTGAGCGCCAACGCAGCCCATGCGAGCAACACCGCAAACATGGCGTTGCAAGTGGCCTCCAGCGGAGCGCGCGTCGACCAGCCGACGATCTCAGTCACGCTGTGGCGGTTGGACAGTTCGAGCAAGACGCTCGCAGCACTGCCCGTGATTGCGACCAGCGCCACCTGCATGAGGCTGCGGCGCCACTTCTCCGCGGCCAGGAACATGGTCGTCTCCTCGAGTGCTGGTCACCATGAGAAGCAGGAAGAGGGCCAACGCTCGAACTCCCCGACCTCGGGGCATCAGTCCCCAAACGCCTTCTTGAAGGCGGGTCGCGCCTTCATTCGCTCGAGATACGCCGACACGTTGGGCGCATCGGCCACCAGGCCGAGCAGGTTCGCCCACGCGAGGACTGCGCCGACCACCACGTCGCCCGCAGAGAACTCATCAGCATCCAGCGGGGCCGCGTGGCGCGGGTGCGGGCACGAAGTAGACCTTCGTGCGTTCCTCTGTTCAGTCGCGGGGAATGTTCAGCTGGGGACGACCGTGCACCGGTAACTCGCGGCGGTCGCGAAAGCGCAGGCGCTCCCCACCGTCGCGCAGATCCACCTCACCCTGGAGCACCACGTCGAGCCAGCCATCGCCTTCTCGCCACGCGAGGTGACGAGAGGCGAGCTCGGTCTTCAGCTGCAGCAGGCCGTGGGTCGGGGGCACGTCACCTTCGATGCCCGCGGCGAAGCGGGCGCCATCGAGGAAGAGCTCCCAGGAGACCTCGCTGAACGAGGGGGGCGTCTCGGGGAGGCGCAGGGAGAACGCCAGGGCGCCGCGATCACGTTCGGGAAAGTCGAGCTCGAGGGCCGTGACCACCACGGTGGGCGTGGCGGGAACACCGGGGCGGCCCGCACAGCTCAGCGCGAGGAGCAGCAGTGGCCAAAGCATCACGGGCAGTGCGGGACGGTGGTGTTCCCTCGACACACCGTGCGCATCGGGAGGGTTGGCGGAAATAGAAATGACTCCAATCACCGGTCTCCCCGACAGGGTTGGCCGAAATAGAAATGACTCCAATCACCGGTCTCCCCGAGCCCAGTCGAGGGGGCACTTGCCGCTCGAAGGCGAAGTAATCCCTCGACTGCTCTCGGGATGAACGGTGAGCGCTCCTTATTTCGATCAACCCTGTCGGGATGACCGGTTGGTCGTTCCTTCGGGTGAAATCGCCGGCGAAGCCGGTTCCCCGCTCGGGATGACCGGTGCGACACGCTTCAGCCTCCGAGCAGGGGCTTGAGCGCGTCGACGCTCACCGGCCAGTTATTGCGCCGCGCGAGGATCTCCAACACGCGCACGAAGTCACCGGCCGATTGAAACCGCTGCGCCTTGTCGGGCTGCACGGCCTTGCGGGCGATCTGCGCGGCCATCTCGGGCGCTTCGGGGTTGAACTTGCCCACAGGCGGCACGCGGCAGTCGCGCACCTTGTGCATCATTTCCATCTCGTTGTTGCCGTGGAACAGGCGCTGACCTGTCAGCAGCTCCCAGAAGATGACGCCGGCGGCGAAGAGATCGGCGCGGTGGTCGACGGCCTGGCCCAGCACCGCCTCGGGCGCCATGTACGCGATGGTGCCGCGCAGCGCGCCGGTGTCACCCCGCATCACGCCTTCGACCTCGGCCACGCCGAAGTCGGTCAGCTTCACGTCACCTGCCACCGACAAGAGAATGTTGGCGGGGTTCACGTCGCGGTGAACGATGGTCGCGCCGTTCTCGCCCACCTTCGCGCGGTGGATGTAGTCGAGCGCCTTGAGCAGGCAGATGGTGATGTACGCCGCCGCCGAGCCCGGCATCGCAGCGCCCGCCTGACGGAAGGCGTCCTGCATGTATTGAAGGGTGCGGCCCGAGACGAGCTCTTGCACCATCAAGTAGTCCATGCCCGCCTTGAAGCAGCGGAAGGTGCGCACGATGTTCGGGTGACGCAGGCGCACGGTCAGCTTGGCCTCGTCGACGAACTGTTTCACCCACGCCGCGTCGTTGCGGTAGCTGGGCAACAGCCGCTTGATGACGATGTCGTCGGGTTCGCCGGGGCTCTTCTGCGTCGTGGAGCGCGCACGTGCCTGGTAGACCTCAGCCATCCCGCCGACCGCGAGACGTCCAACGAGCTGGTACCCACCAAGTTCCGTTTCCTGCGCCACGTCGAAGCACCGTAGCCGATGGCCCGTCGCGCGCCTCGAGAAAATCGCGGGCGATCACCGGCTCAGGTGGTGAACAGGCGCTCGTATTCGGCGGCCGAGGCGGCCCAGCCGAAGTCGCTCTTCATGCCGCGCGCCTGCACCGCCGTGTAGGCCTTGCGATCGCCGAACAGCTCCACCGCTCTGACCAATGCACCGAAGAGGGCCTCGGGGGTGGGGCTGGTGAAGACGATTCCGTTGCCGTTGGGCTGCTTGAAATCGATGACGGTATCGAGCAGGCCGCCCACCCCGTGCACCACGGGAATCGAGCCGTAGAGCAGCGAATACATCTGGCTCAGGCCGCACGGCTCGAAGCGCGAGGGCATCAGGAAGAAGTCGCTGCCGGCTTCGATGCGGTGGGCCAACGAGTTGTCGAAACCCACGCGCACCGCGAGCCTGCGGGGAAACCGGGCGGCCAGCCCCTGCCAGTCGCGTTCGACGCTCGCGTCACCTGCGCCGAGCACGATGGCACAGGCCCCTTGCTCGAGCAGCGTGGGCAAGGCGGCCTGCAGCAGGTCGGCGCCTTTCTGGGCGGCCATGCGGCCGATCACCCCGAAGAGCGGCATGCCCTCGACCGGGGCGTCGATGCGGCAGGAGGCGATGAGCTCCTTGCGGCACAAGGCGCGGCCGGCGAGCTCCGTGAGCGTGTACTGCTTCGGGAGGAACACGTCGGTGGCGGGGTTCCACTCGTTGACGTCGACGCCGTTGAGAATGCCGTGCAGCACCTCGCCGCGGTGGCGCAGCAACCCATCGAGCCCGGCGCCGAAGGGCGGCGTCTGGATCTCCTTTGCGTAGGTCGGCGAGACGGTGGTGATGAGATCGGCCGAGACCAGCCCGGCCTTCATGAACGAGAGCTGATCGAAGAACTCGACGCCTGACGCAGAGAACTGATCCCACGGAATGCCGAGCGCCTCGACCTCTCGTTTGGGGAAGAGGCCCTGGTAGGCGAGGTTGTGAATGGTGAAGACCTTGCGCGCCTTGCCCAGCGGCGTGTGAGCAAAGCCGTTGCGCAGCGCGAGCAAGGCGAGCCCCGTGGGCCAGTCATTGCCCTGCACCACGTCGGCGATGAAGCCATCGCGCTGGGCGAGCGCCAGCGCGGCCATGGAAAAGACGGCGAACCGGCGCGCGTCATCGGGGTAGCCGTAATACTCGTCGCGATCGAACAGCTCGGGCGCGTCGAGAAAGAGCAGCTCACCTGCGCTCGGCGCGCGAAAGACCCTCACCTCGGTCTTGCCCGAAGGCAGCTCGATGGAAATCGGCGCGCCGATCAACTGGAGGTTGGCGCGCGGCACGCCGCGATACAGCGGAGTCACCACGCGCACGTCGTGACCACGTGCCGAGAACGCCCAGGGCAACGCGCCCGCAACGTCACCCAGCCCCCCCGTCTTGGAGAACGGGGCCACCTCGGAGCTCAAGAAAAGAATGCGAAGACCCACGCCCCGATTGCTAGCGCATTTCCTTCGTCTGGAGGTCTGCCGGATCTGGGAATAGACCTGCGGGTCAGGGAGCTTTGAACACCATGACGCTTACCGACTGGTCAGAACCCTTTGCCCGTTTTGGCGCCCTCTTCGAAGAAGCGAAGAAGCAGGTGCCCAAAGATCCCAACGCGGTCTCGCTCGCCACCATCGACGCGAAGGGAAGACCCAGCGTGCGCACGGTGCTGATGAAGGACTTCGATGCGCGCGGCTTCGTCTTCTACACGAACAAACACTCGGCCAAGGGCGAGGCGCTGCTGGCCACCCACCTGGCGGCGCTCAACTTCTACTGGCCGGCGCTCGACCAGCAGGTGCGCATCGAGGGCACGGTGCAGTCCGTCTCACAGGATGAAGCAGACGCGTACTTCGCCACCCGTGCCCGCATCTCTCAGCTCGGGGCGTGGGCCTCTGATCAGAGCAAGCCGCTTTCTTCACGCGACGAGCTGGAAGAGCGCCTGGCCGCGTTGACCGAAAAGTACGAAGGCCTGCCGGTACCTCGGCCTCCGTACTGGGGCGGGTTCCGGCTCGCGCCCGAGCGCATCGAGTTCTGGAAGGCGCACGAGTTCAGGCTGCACTGGCGCGAGGAGTTCGTGAAGTCAGGCGCCGGGTGGAACCGCGGCTGGCTCAACCCCTGAACACCGCTCGGATGGGCGCAGTCGAGATGGGCCAGCCCACACCGGCCCCCCCGACAGGGTTGGCCGAAATAGAAATGACTCCAATCACCGGTCTCCCCGAGAGGGTTGGCTGAAATAGGAATCGGGTTCCATCACCGGTCTCCCCGAGCCCAGTCGAGGGGGCACTTGCCGCACGAAGCGCAGTGGCATCTCGACTGCGCTCGATGCGAACGGTGGGGGCAGTTCCTTCGTAGGAAAAGTGTCACCACGAGCCGCTCGATCCGCGCCCTGACGAGCTGCCGCCGCCGAAGCTCGAGCCGCTGCTGCGAGACGAAGAGGACGAGCTGGAGGGCGACGGCAGGCGCGCGGTCGTGCGGGTGTACCTGTTGGTGTACTCGCAGTTCGCGCAGCGCTCGTCGATCTGCTGCAGGCCCGTGGAGTGTCGGGTGGCGTGGCTCAACGTGGTGGTCGAGCTGCTCTTGGTCTTCGCGCTGCAGCCCGGGCACTTCGAGTAGCTGGTGAAGATCGCGCCGTACCGCAGCACGAGCACGTCGTCGCAGCGGCCGCACCACCAGACATCGTAGTCGACTGACTTGAGGTTCTCTTCGGTCTTCTGCGCGGGCTCGAGGTGTTCGTCCTCCGCATCGTCACCGAGCAGTTGACGCGAGTTCTTGCAGCCCTCGCAGGTGCGCACGCGCTTTCGATTCCACCGCCGCCCGAGCAAGAGCCCGGTGAGCAGAAACACCCCGCCACCCAACTCGAACTTGCCTTTG
Source organism: Archangium sp. (assembly GCA_043773025.1). Classification (GTDB taxonomy): domain Bacteria; phylum Myxococcota; class Myxococcia; order Myxococcales; family Myxococcaceae; genus Archangium_A. Next base: position 3,610 of record JAYVFP010000229.1, on the reverse strand, counting down.
TGCTGCTCAAAGCCCTGCTCCAGCACGACCGACATGGGCCGCGGCGGAATGCCGGTGACCAACGCCTGCTGTACGAACCGTTGGGCGCCCAGCAACGCTGCGATGCGATCGCTCGATGCGGCTTCGCGGAGCTCCTGCTCGACGCGCCCGAGTTCCTGGCGGTCCCACCCGTCACGCACCACGGTCTGGGGCAGGTAGAGCTTCGCGCGAGGTCCGTTGAGGTCGAGCGCAATGACGCCGAGTGGAAGTTTGGAGATCGGCCCGACCTGGGTGACCAGGCGCTGCACCAGCTCCGACAGCGAGGGGTACTCGGCGGTGCTGTTGACCACGAGGAAAAAGATGCGCCCTTGATCGCTCGCGTAGATGTCGCTCGCGGCGACGTCGAGCTGCGCGCGCTGGGAGGCAGTGAGCGCGTCGTTGAGATCGACCACCCATGAACGCGGGCTGCGCTCGGGCATCGACCTGCTCCCGTAGACGTAGAGGGCGAGCTCATCGTCGAGCGCCGGAGCGTCAGTGCCCGAGGTGACGTAGGCGTTGGGGCCCAGGCCCGTATTGTCAGAGGAATGTGGCACGGGCGCCTTGCCGACGGCACCGCGCATCAGATCGTCGAGGGCGCGCGCACCATCGCTCAGCGCGGCATCGAGATTCGAGGCCTTCATGTTCGCCACCACGGCATTGCGCATGACGACGTCGGTCTGCGATGGGCTGACCTTCGAGCCGTCACCCAGGATGATCTCGGCCTTGCGATCGCCCACCGCGATGAAGAGCAGAATGCCGTCGTTCGAGCCGTGATGCCCCACGCCCCAGTTGTTGAAGACGCCGGTCGCGAAGTCGCGCGGGTTGGTGCCGTGGGTGCTCTCGACGATCAGCACGCCCAACTGCCCCGCCCCCGAGGCGTCGAGCGACTCGGCGATGCGGTTGAGCTCAGCGAGCGTGTTGCTCTTGACGCGGCCCGTTCGATCGACCGCCCACTCACCACGCGGCGGCGGAGGGATGTCCCAGGCAGAGGCGAAGGAGCTGGACGCGGCCAGAACGAAGCAGACCGCCAGGACGTTGCGCATGAGCTTCAGCCAAGCACACGTTCACTTCAGAGACTTCACGGCAACCAACACCTCGTCGACGTGACCCACGACCTTCACCTTGGGCCAAACCCTGGCGACCTTGCCATCACCGCCGATGAGGAAGGTGCTGCGGATGATGCCCATGAACTTGCGGCCGTAGAGGCTCTTCTCGCCCCACGCGCCGTACTTCTCGGCGACCGCGTGCTCGGTGTCGGCGAGCAGCGTGAAGGGCAGGCCGAACTTTCCAGCGAACTTGAGGTGCGTGGCCTCGGCGTCGGGCGAGACCCCCAGCACCACCGCGCCGGCCTTCGCGAGCTTCACGTGCTGGTCGCGGAAGTCACACGCTTCCGTGGTGCAGCCGGGGGTGTTGTCCTTCGGGTAGAAATAGAGGACCACGTTCTTGCCGGCGAAATCCGCGAGCTTCACGGTCTTGCCGTTCTGATCCTTGAGCGAGAACGTCGGGGCCTTCTTGCCTGCTTCGATCATCCGCCGTGGATACTCGAACTCCCTCGCCCTGCGAAGCGGGGAGAGGGTCGGGGTGAGGGGCCGTTCGACGCCGTTCTCCGACCGTTCGCCCCTGACCCACCCCACATTCCCGGAAGGTCAGGCGAGATGCGGGCGTGTTGAAGGTCAGCTGTGACAGGCTCTGGCGAATGCTCGGCGTGGTGCCTGAAGGTTCGATCGTACGCGCCACCTGGCGGGCGTTGCTCCATCCGCGAAGGCTTTTGCCGACCCTCGTGGTCTGCGCGCCGCTGTTGATCGCCCAGTCTCGCTGGAGCATCGACCCGGGCGGCCTGGCCATCGGCGTCTTGTTCTGCCTGAGCTTCATCTTCATCGCGCCGTTGAGCTACCGGGTGCTCTTCCCCGACGGGCTCGACCTCTCGCACGGAGCGGTGCGCGTGGTGCTCTACGCCCTGGTCGGCGCAGGCGTGGTGCTCACCGTGGGCGCCGGCATTCCCAAGCTCATCGGCCTCGGCTACACCTTCTTGACCGAGCGCACGTCGCTGTTGGTGATCAGCGCGCTCTTCCTGGTCGGGGGCTGGGGGCTCGGGCGTGACATCGGCTTCGAGCAGCGCGTGTTTCGCCTGCAGGCCGAGGCCGATCGCGCCCAGCTGCTCGCCCTGAAATCGCACCTCGACCCGCACTTTCTGTTCAACACGCTCAACGCGATCGCCGAGTGGTGCCGCATCGACGGCGAGGTGGCAGAAGCCGCGGTGCTGCGCCTCTCAGCGATGCTGCGCGCGGTGCTCGAGGGCGTGAAGGCCCCGCTCTGGTCGCTGGAAAAAGAGCTCGAGCTGGTGGACATGCTCTTTGAGCTCCACCTCCTGCGCGACAAGGAACTCTTCTCGCTCGAGCGCACCCTGCCCTCCCCGCTGCCGGGCGTGCAGGTGCCTCCGATGTCGCTCATCTCACTGGCGGAGAACGCGATGAAGCACGGCCCCGGTGCAGGTCATCGCGGCGTGGTGCAGCTGAGCGCACGCGCAGAGCCCGGTCAGCTGGTGATCGTGCTGGAGAACCCCGGCCCCTTCCGCGGCCCACGCGCCGGAAGTCAGGGGCTGCCTTCCTTGCGCCGTCAGCTCGAGCTGACCTGGGGCGGAAACGCCGCGCTCATCGTCGAGGCCGCGGGCGAAACACGTACCCGGGCCACCTTGCGAATTCCCCGAACGGAGAACTGATGAAGATCCTCATCGCTGACGACGAACAGCTCGCGCGCACCCGCCTGCGCCGCTTGCTCGGTGCGTTGCCTGACGTGGAGATCGTGGGCGAGGCGACCGATGGCACCGAGGTGCTCGCGTTCATCAAGAAGACCGAGGTCGACGTGGTGCTGCTCGACATTCAGATGCCGAAGCTTACGGGCACTGAAGCGATGGGCTTGTGGCCCGTCGGTGGCCCGGTGGTCATCTTCTGCACGGCGCACGCGGAGCACGCGGTCGAGGCGTTCGAAGCGGGCGTGGTCGATTACCTGCTCAAGCCCGTCGAGCCCGCGCGGCTGCAGAAGGCCCTGGAGCGCGCACGGCAGCGGGACAGCCAGAAGAAGTTCGCTTCAGCGGTGAAGCACAGCCAGCTCGCGCGGCTGGCCATCACGACGCGGCAAGGTGTGGTGCTGCTCGACCCGTCTGCGATTACCCACGCCACGCTCGAAGATGAGCTGGTCACCGTGTTCACCAAGGATGCGCAGCATTTGACCGACTTCACGTTGCAAGAGCTGCAGGAGCGGTTGCCCGATGGTGCGTTCGAGCGTGTGCACCGGCGGGCGTTGCTCAATCTTGCCGCGGTGGCACGGCTCGAACCGCTGGAGACCGGCGGGTACACGGCGCGTACGCACGGTGGGCTTTCGGTCGAGGTGTCACGGCAGGCGGCGCGGGAGCTGCGGAAGCGGTTGGGGTTGCGCAAGGCCCCGGGGGAGGAGGAGTGAGCGTCGAAAAACTCTCCCTGCGAAGAAGACTGTCGAAGTACGCCCTCGACTTCGCTCGCAGGGTTGATCGAAATAAGGAGCGCCCACCGTTCATCCCGAGCGGAGTCGAGGGATTACCTCGCCTTCGGGCGGT
>JAYVFP010000228.1:0-3556 GCA_043773025.1 Archangium sp. | reverse complement strand
TAAGGAGCGCCCACCGTTCATCCCGAGCGGAGTCGAGGGATTACCTTTGCCTTCGGGCGGTAAGTGCCCCCTCGACTGCGCTCGGGGAGACCGGTGATGGAACCCGATTCCTATTTCCGCCAACCCTCTTCGGCCGGTTCCGCGCGTGCCGAGCGGAGTCGAGGCACCTATTTCATCAGTCTGCGAAGCGGGGAGCGCGTCCCGTTCGAGGAGTGACGTCTCTCGAATGGACCGCACATGCGCAGCAAGCAGCTGATTCGACTGACCTTCGACTTGGCCCGAAGGCTGCTCAAGGTAGCTGCGCCCATGAGCGAGAAGACGCAGCAACCCACCGCGAAGAAGCGTGAAGACGCTCAGAAGAAGGGGCAAATCCCCCGGAGCAAGCTGTTCACCTCAGCCGCGGTGACCCTGGGCGGGCTCGCCGCCACACTCGCCTTCTCAGACGACACCAGCCGCCGTTTCCTGGGCTGGACCCGTGCGTTGCTGAGCGCCCCGCAGACTTCGCCTTCCGAGGCGATCGATCAAGGCGTGCGCGTGCTCGCGGTGTGCGCTGCCCCCAGCCTCGTTGGGGCGATGGGCGCGGCGCTGATCTCGGCAGTCGCCATGTCGGGGCTGCAGTTCAACGCCGACGTGGTGAGCCCCAAGCTCGAGCGCATCGACATCGCCGAGGGCGTCAAGAAACTCTTCTCGGTTCGCCAGTTGGTCGACGTGCTCAAGGGCCTCGCGGTGGCCGCCATCATCGGGTGGATCTTCTGGAGCGCGGTGCAGTCGAACGCAACCGTCGCCTTGTCGGCGATTCACCATGACGGTGGCCATGCCTTCGCCGCGATGGTGATGCTGCTCGAGCCCGTGATGCTGAAGGCCGCCGTGGTGTTGCTCGTACTGGGCGTCGCCGACTGGGCGCTCGCGCGAAAGCGGCACATCAAGGACCTGATGATGTCGCACCAGGAAGTGAAGCAGGAGCACAAGAACTCCGACGGCGACCCGCACCAGAAGGCCAAGCGCAAGTCGTTGCACAAGCAATTGGCGAACAGTGGCAACGCGCGCGGCGTGCAGAAGGCGACCGCCGTGGTGGTGAACCCGACGCACATCGCCGTGGCGCTCCGCTACGCCGAACACGAGTGCGAGGCGCCGTACATCGTGGCTCGTGGCCGTGAGGAGGACGCTTTGAAGATCCGCAAAGAAGCCGAGGCGCTGGGCATTCCCGTGGTGCGCGACATTGCCCTGGCGCGCAGCCTCATTCACTACGACGTCGGCGAAGAGGTGCCCGAAGAGCTGTACCAGGCCGCCGCCGCCATCTTGAAGGTCGCTCTCGAGACGAAAGAAGAGGCGCAGTCTTGAGCCGGGTGCTCGCCGTGGTCGAGAAGGTGTTGATTCGCGCGAAGGCCTCGTCGGACGTGGTGCTGGCGATCGTGATGGCCATGATCATCGGCGCGATGATCGTGCCGCTGCCGAGTTGGCTGCTCGACGTGGGCCTGGCCATCAACCTCGCAGCCGCGGTCTCGCTGCTGGTCGCCGCCCTCCACGCGAAGGACGCGCTCAAGGTCGCGACCTTCCCCACGCTGCTGCTCATCACCACGTTGTTTCGTCTGGCGATGAACGTCTCCTCCACGCGCCTGGCGCTGTCCGAAGGTCACGCGGGCGAGATCATCCAGGCCTTCGGTGAGTTCGTGGTGCGCGGTGACTACGTGGTGGGCGCGGTCATCTTCGCCATCCTCACGCTGGTGCAGTTCCTCGTCGTCACCAAGGGCGCCGAGCGCGTGGCCGAGGTGAGCGCGCGCTTCACCCTCGACGCCATGCCGGGAAAGCAGATGAGCATCGACGCGGATCTCCGAGCCGGGGCCATCACGCAAGACCAGGCGCGTTCGAGGAGGCGGGCGCTTGAGCGCGAATCGCAGCTCTTCGGCTCGATGGACGGCGCGATGAAGTTCGTGAAGGGCGACGTCATCGCGGGCCTGGTGATCACCTTCATCAATTTGCTCGGAGGCACCGTCATCGGCGTGCTCCAGAACGGCATGACCGCGGCAGACGCGGCCAGCACCTACGCGCTCATCGCCATCGGTGATGGGCTCGTCTCGCAGATCCCCTCGTTGGCCATCGCCGTCGCCGCCGGCATCGTGGTGACGCGCGTCGCCTCGGAGAATGAAGAAGACTCGCTGGGCACCGACATCGGCGCGCAGTTCTTCGGGCAGCACAAAGTGCTCTTCGTGGTCGCAGGGCTGTGCGTCGCGTTCGCTGCCATGCCGGGCATGCCGCACTTCACCTTCCTCTTCATCGCCGCGCTCGCCGTGGTGGTGGGCCTGGGGCTGCGCCGCCTGCGCGCTGCCCAAGCCGCCGCACCGGCGAAGAAGCCCAACGATCGGGTCGCGCCCGCAGCGCAGCCCTCGAGGCTCGAGGAGCAGGTGCACGCTGTCGCGCCGCTGCTGCTCGATCTCGCCCGAGACCTCACGCCCCTCATCGAGGAAGACGGCCAGGCGTTCGTGCACCTCGATCTGAACGCAGTGCGCGAGCGGCTCTTTCAGGACCTCGGCGTGCGTGTGCCGGCCTTCCGCGTTCGTACCGGCGCGCCGCTGCAGGCCCGCTCCTACGCGCTGGCGGTCGATGAAGTACCCGCCGGCCGCGGTCAGTTGCCCGAAGGCGCGCTGTTCGTGCTCGGCAACGCGGAGGATCTGAAGGCCGGTGGCGTGGAAGCGATCGCCACGCAAGACGCGCTGGGCCGGGCGCTCGCTTCGGTCACCGACGCGCGGGAAACGCTGCACGAGAAGGGGCTGCAGACGCGCTCACGCAGAGACCTGCTGGTCGATCACCTCGTGCAGTTGCTCAAGAAGCGCGCCGCGTCATTCCTCGGCGTTCAGGAGGTGCAGGCCGCGCTCACGTCGCTCGAGGCGCAATCGCCCGCATTGGTGAAAGAAGCGCTGCAGAAGGTGCCGCTGCCGCTGATGACCGACGTGCTCAAGAAGTTGCTCCACGAGCAGGTGAGCATTCGCAACCTTCGCGCGATTCTCGATGCGTTGGTTTCGCCCTCGACCGAAGGGGATGCCGCGCAGCTCGCCGAGAAGTGCCGCGTCGCGCTCGCCCGGCAGATCAGTCACCAGTTCTCCAACAGTGGGCCGTTGTTCGCCTGGCTGGTGGATCCCGCTGTGGAAGAGACGTTGCGGCGCGGTGGCGCAGCCATCGATCCCGCCGAGGCCGGGGCCATCATCGAAGGGGTCAAACGCGTCGCGCGGCAGGGGCGAGGCGTGCTGCTCTCTTCACCTGACGTTCGCCGAGTGCTGCGCCGGTTGATCGAAGGCGCCTTCCCCGACGTGGCGGTGCTCACCTTCAGCGAGCTCGACCCTGAGCTGCAGGTGCGCCCCGTGGGCCGGCTGGTCGCGGTTGCTCAGGGGTGACCCACCGTTCTCATCTCGACTCCGCTCGCAGGGTTTTTTCGAAATAAGGAGCGCTCACCGTTCATCCCGGCCCCAATCCGTGAAGGCGAAGAGGCGGCGAGCCGTAAGGGATCGATTTTGCGGCAGGAATCGCTCGGAGCTCCGTCACCAAGCTGGTGAGGGATCAG
>JAYVFP010000227.1:0-10445 GCA_043773025.1 Archangium sp. | reverse complement strand
GCGGAGGGCGTCGGGTAATCCGGCTCAGCTCGGGTCCACACGGTCGGAGCGCAACGAGCTCGCAGAATCCCGGCTCAAGGATCAGAAACTCCGCACGCTGCTAGGTGTCTTTGGCGACGATGCCCATTCTTTCTCGAACAGCGCCAGCCATCGCTCCAAGGTTTCGTAAAAAGGATTTGCTGGAAGCGAGAGGTCTCGAAGATCGGAGGGCTTCGTTTGCCTATCCCCGGTCCATCTGCTTCCGATGATTCGAACTTGGTCACCGAAATCGAACTGGAGCACATGACTCCCGTCATCGAATGCCTCATCCCCGTCCGGTGGTCTGCTTCCGAGATTCCGGACTCGATGGCGAACGTGTCGGTACCCACAATCATCGAGGCCAGCTCCCCCGTCTCGCGATTGCTAGGCCCGGGCTGACGGGAGGCCGCGCCTCACGTCAGCGACTTAGGGTAGCCTGGCGAACCGAACGCGTGCTCCATTCGGATGTCTTGTTCCCACCCGTCCTCGCGTGGAGCATCGAGTTCTCGCCAGCATGAGTAGAAGGGAACGAACTCAACCGGACCAACAGGCTTGACTGGTGTCACGAAGCGTTCAACCAACCACGGGAGGAGTCGGTCCCTTTGATGCATAACATAGAGCGAGGGTGGAACTGGCGGGTCTAAACTAAGGATCCGCTCCCAGGACGGCGCCGAAACGCATATTCTATCCGTTGCATGAAGGGGTATGACCAAGAGGACGGCCAATCCAGCCAATTGTTCCGTTGGGTGACGAACGATTTCGTGGAACAGGTCAATAGACGTGACAACCCATGCGTTGCTGCCGATCCTGGGAATGAGTTCGTCAATGTGGATGTCGGCAGGTGTGGGGCTGTTGACTTTCGGCCAACTGGCCCCAAGCCATCGATGGAAGGCCGCGACTGGATTGATCAAGTGTTTCATTTGGGAAGGGTCCACCCGTACCCAGCCGCTCGCGTGGCCGCATTCAACCGGGCCGGCCCAAGCCCCGTAATCGACACGGTGCTCCCGACCTTGGGTTTTCTGGTGTACGCCCACGCTGGCACCGACGTTGCGTGAGAGCGCTCTGACCTCAGCGGCTGAGCCGGTGACGACGCAGATGCTCGGCGCGGGCGCGGTGATTGGCTTCGCATGGAATGCCTGATCGGTTTCACGTGGAATCGGTGATCAGCACGCGTGGAATACGCTCTTACTCGGCATCAACCTCCAGAAAGTATTCGATATCCTTCGAGACCAGCGACCTGCCGAGACTCGGCCCGAGAGCAGCGGCTTGAACAATTCCAATAGGATAACATTCGCACATTGGATCGTCAGAAGGTCTTCCAAAAAGCTGTTGCAACGCAGCAAGGGTCCAAGAAGTTGGAAGTGGGTGTTCCGCTACCAATCGATCATCGGATCCGAATCCTCGAATCCAACGCGCTACGGAGTATTCGATCATCGCTCGACCTTTCGATTCTTGTCTGCCGGGTTTGTTTGATCTCCAGTTTGTGGATCGTACTCACCCTGATGTTAGACCCAATATGGGTTGAGAGGGCTCACGTGCGATGATGCGTGCCTCATTGGCTGATTGGCATTGAGTCCAAGACTGTCCCGCTTCCGACAACACGCGCCCCCTCACGCAGTTCGAATCTCTTTCCAGCGAACACGGCAGGCAGTCGCTCGGCTGCCCAAAAGGTGATGCGAACAGTTCCCGCTGCTCCGGGTGCGAGTCCGCTCACACCAACGGCTGAATCCAATTCGACTTCGAAGCCAAAGTCCGAATCACTACCCTCAAAGCGAAGCAGGCTTCGATAGCCTGATTGAATCGGGCCAGTTCGCCCCTCCTCGTTTGTTGGGCGCATCTGAACTAGGGCGGCGATCGTTCTTCGGCTCATCGCGGCACCACCGAGTGGTTCAAGATCGTCACAGGGCCAGACGGGAGATTGGGAGTCGAGAAGAAGTATCCAGGACCTTCCCCGGCCGGGTTGATCGGTTGCCCTCTCGCGATTTCTGCGGGCGACACACGAACCGACGTCGTGGTGTACGCTTGGTCGCGCATCATTCGCGCGAAGTTGGACGCTTGTTCTGGAGTGGGGAAGAAGTACTTGCCTTCCACTTGCCCGGTAGCGGTGCGGTAACGACCCAAGGCTTGAATGTCGGCTAGTTCGCGTTCCCCCACGGCGCGATACAGGGGCACGCCTTCACCAGCACCGCTTTGAGGCGGCTTGGGTGAGCTCGGCGACGACGGTGGAGCTGGCGGCCGTGGCGGGGCCGGAGGCGCGACGCCACCTCCGGGATTCAGGGCCGGGGGACCATTCTGGGCAGCCGAACGCTCGCGCCATGAATCAATTTGTCGCTGAATCCTTTGCTGCGTCTCTGCGCAGAGGCTCCCGCACACTTCGACGATCGGTCCTTTAGGCCGGAGGGGAGCGCCGCGGGGGCCCACTCCCCAGTTGCCTCCCCATCGGTTCAGCCTTCGCTGAATCTCGTTGCGACGTTGAAGCTGCGAGGCGGGCGCTCCACGCTGACCCCCTCGCTGTGGGCGCCACCGGCCTTGGTTCGTCGGTGATGCCGCTGCGGCCGATTGAGAGAGAGTGGGCACTTCGGAGCCCGCCACGTCTGGGCGCTGGGGCTGGCCTTGGGCGCGCGCGCTCGCGGGGTCGTCCCCATCGGCGGCATTTCGACCCCTATTGGGCGTCTCTGGGTCTGCCGTTCCCCCTGAGCCCGAACCGATTCCGGGATTCTGACGACAACCGGGCTCCATTACAGAACACGGGAATGACAGGTCGTCGGGGTTGACTTCGGCGTCACTGCGGGTGGACAACCCGAACGGGTCGATGAAATTGACCGAGTCGAAGCCGTTGAACGCGTAGAGATTGTGCGAGTCGACGGGGCCGAGCGGGTCCTGGCTCAACCACTCGCCCGAGACAGCCGAGTACCAGCGGTTGCGGAAGTACAGCAGGCCCGTGCCGGGACTCTTGAACGCGCCATGGAAGCCAAAAGGCAGACCGAGCGGCGCAGGACAGCTCGAGGTGTTGCCGACCTCGCTACAAGTGGCGCCGCCCTGCACCACGTGCGTCTGCGCTCGGCCCTCAGGGGTGTACTCCGCGGTGGCCGCCACCGTGGCGCTGCCGGAGTGGTACCAGGCACCGATGCTGCCGCGCCCATCCGTCACGGCGGTGTAGTCGACGCCACCGCGGTCGATGCTCACCAGGTTGTCGACACCCTGGCCCCAGAAGGCGCTCCACACCCTCGTCCCGGCGCGGTTGAAGGCGGCCACCATCTGCTCGCCGTCCAGCACGTATTCTTCGACGAGACCCGTCGCGTCGTAGCGGGCCACCAGACGCCCGACGCCGTCGTACTGCAGCGACTCCTCTGAGCCCCCGCCCGTCACGCGCGTCAGCATCGAGAAGTCGTCCCACGAGTGCGCGACTCCCGCGTGCGTGGCGACCCGCCCGGCCGTGTCGTACGTCAAGCCTCGCGCGCCGCCGCCGCCCACGCCGTATGACGAGAGTTGGTACCCGGCCGCTCGCGTGGCCGCATTCAACCGGGCCGGCCCAGGCCCCGTAATCGACACGGTGCTGCCCACCCTGGGCTCTCTGGTGTACGCCCACACGCTGGCACCGACGTTGCGCGAGAGCGCTCTGACCTCAGCGGCCGAGCCGGTGACGACGCTGATGCTCGGCGCGGCCGCGGCCTCGTGCAGCTCAGCCAGGCGGCCTTGTCTGTCGTACGTGAAGCCGCGCCAACTCGTCTCGACACCACCGGGAAGTCCGATTCGCTTCACGAGGCTCCCCACGCGGCCCGCCTCGTCACGCAGGAACTCGAAGTTGTAGGTGGCCGTACCGGACCCGCGCGTCGACTCTCGCAGCAGCTGACCCAACGCGTCGCGCTCGAGCTGCGTGCGCACCGAGCCCGCGCCCGAAGAGACACTGCGCTCCGTCACCATGTCTCCGAGGTAGCCCCAGGCGCTCGAGCCGGTGGGCCTTGCCTGCGTCTCGAGACGACCCAGGCCGTCAAATCTGTCGTCTGCCGCCGTGCCCGGCCTCGTCGAGGAGCGGGTCAGCGTCATGGGCATGACACCGCCGGACCAACTCGACGCCACCGTACGCACAGGGCGGCCCGCGATGGTGTTCGACTCCGCTGTCGTGCGGCCAGCCCAGTCGTACTTGAAGCCGGTGGTGACGGCGCGGTCGACCTGGGGAATCAGCGAGGGCCCTCTGTTGAAGTGCGTCGCCGTCGTCATCCGCCCCTGCGCGTCGTACGCGTAGTCGCGCAGCGGCTCGCCATTGTGGATGCGGAAGAGCTGCCCCAGCGCGTTGTACGTGTACGCAAGCCGCGAGGCCCCGAGACGCTCTTCAGTGGTGCGGCCCAACGAGTCGTAGAAATACTGCGCCACCACCGCGCCGCCCGCGCCCGGAGACGTGCGCGTCTTCAACTCACCGAAGCCGGTGTACGTCGCGCTCGTCGTCTCGTTTTCTGGGTCGAGAATCGCCCTCGCTGCCCCTCGCTTGTCGTAGCTGTACTTGGTCTCCTCGAAGCCTGAGGCGACGCTCTCCTTCTTGAGCTCGAGCCGGCCACCGAAGTCGTAGATGAACTCCACCACGGCGCCGTCGGGCTCGTTGCGCTTGCTCAGCAAGCCCTTGGCGTCATGCGTGAAGGAGGTGGTGCGCGACAGCCGGGCTGCGGTGAGGCTCTGCCCGGTTTCCATCGACGTCGTCGGTAGGCCCGTCACTTCCAACTCGCTGATGGTCGAGGTGGTGTGCAGGCCCCCGCCTTCGGTGCGAATGGTGGAAGCAGTGCGCACGCGGCTGTTGGGTCGCGAGGTGTACACGCTCGTCAGGCGCGCGTTGGCGTCGCGCTGCCAGGCCACGTTGCCGTCGGCATCGTAGGTGGTGAAGACGGGAGAGCGCCCGTAGCTTTGTGAGCTGATGACGAGGCCGCCGGGTGCGCGGTTGTATTGCTCGACCAGGTTGCCGTTGAGCGTCTCGCTGCTGACGCGGCCTGTCACGTCGTACATCCAGCTCGTCTTCCATGACGGGGTGCCCACGAAGGCCATCTCCAACACCCAATCCTGACTGGAGTGCTTCAGTGTGAAGAGTCTGCCCTGCGTGTCACGCAGCGAGGTGAGGCGATTGAAGCCGTCGAACCCGCGCGTCTCGTTGAGAAGCCCCTGGCCGCAGCCGCCCCCAAAGTCGGTGCGGGTGACGTTGGCGTCGTTGTCCCAGGTGGTGCACGTCTCTCGGGGCAGCTCGCCCGGCCCGTTGGCAACGGTGCGCACCACCCAGCCGCGCGCGTCGCGCACGTACTCGACCTCTGTGCCCTCGGGGTCGAGCTGTCGCTCGAGCCGACCTTCCCTCGTGTAATAGAAGGAGGTCGCCGATGCCCCCGCAGGGGAGCCGCCGCGCACCACGCCGGTGCAGGCGCCAGCGTTCCACTCCAGGCAGGACACCAGTACGTGGTCCTCTTCATCCCACGACTTCGTCTGTCTGCCGATGACGGCGCCCGCGGCGTCTTTCGAAAGCCACGTCGTGGGGCGCTTGAGGGTGTCGTACGAAATCTCGAGCGATGAGTGCAGAGACGCGCCGTCTGACAAAGACTCGCGGGTGACGCGGCCGTCGACATCGCGCTCCCAGGTCATCACGCGCCCCTCGGGCTCGACGCGTCGCTGCAGATGCCCGCGCACGTCGTACTCCAGGCTCAGAGTGCCATCGAGAGAGGGCGCGACGATGTGCGCCATCGCTTCTGCGGGCAGCTTGAGCACGCTCTGTAAGTCGCTGGTGCTGCACCCGGCGGGCAGCAGCCACTGGTAGGGCCCTGCGAGCGCTGAGCACCCGGTGCCCAAAGAGGGGTTCGGCCACCAGCTCGTTCGCGCGACATGGTGCTGCTTGGCGAGGAAGGCGCGAGCTGCCGGGCTGGGGGTTCCAGAGCCGACGCCGTAGGCGTAGTACTCGTTGTGGAACTCGGAGCCGTCAGGCCGCTGCACCGAGGTGAGCCGGCCGCCTTCGTTCCAGCGGTAGAGCGTCGTCTCTCCGTTGGCCACGACCTTCACTGGCAGTCCCAGCACCGTCGAGCCAACCAACAGGTCGGCGTTCTGATCGCCCAAATCGAAGGCCACCGGCCAGCCGAGCGCCGTGCCGGCATTGAGCTCCGCGGTCGTCACCGTGCCCACCGTCGTCAGGGTGACCTGGTATTGGAAGCCCAGCGTCTGCTGGTAGTTGACCAGCGGAGCGAGGGCCCCCACGTTGCCCTCCTGGTAGTCGAAGGTGACGTCGACGACCGAGTCGACGGTGCCCCCCGGAAGGCTGCCCGAGGCGACCTGCCGCACCTGGTTGAAGAGGGGCTCGTACGCGTAGCGCACAAAGCGGCCCGTGGGCCTCGTGGGCGCGGCGGTGGAGTTCTGCACGAAGTCCTCGGCGAGCCCGCGGGGCCGCTCCAGCACCCGCGTGACGTTGCCACGGCGCGCCCAGTAAAAGGGGAGCGGCTCGAGGGTTTGCCCCGCGCCGTTTTTATAGACATCCATGTATTCGTATTGAGTGTCACCCGAAGCCGAGGCCCAGTTGGAGGCGCTGGGCATGGTGCGGCGCTGCGAGATGACGTTGCCGTCGGCGTTATAAAGCGTCTCGGCGATGCGCCAGTCGTTGGCGCTCATTTGTACGGCGTCCACCAGGGTGCGGCCCTGGTAGCTGAGGCCGTACAGGTGCGTGACTCCGTCTCGGTCCGTCAGGCGAGACCAGGCACAGATGCGATTGGCGTTGCCATTGGTCTGTGCGCGGCGCCCCAGCAACCGCTTCGCCTGCATCTTTCCGTTGCCGTCGATGGCCCATGTCCACTGCAGGTCGTTGTGCCGCGCGTCCCAGGTTTGTGCCTGCGCCAGCGAGGCGCACGAGAGCCGGGAACGCTTGAGCGGAGCGTCAAGGTTGACGCCCGGAGTGCCACCGACAGTCGGTGCGTCCGAGTCGAAGTAGTCGAAGCTGGGCGCGTAGCCGGCGAGCCGCGAGCGCAGATACGGCAACTGGGCATTGAGACAGGAGGGGACGATGGGCTGCTTGACCTGTGGAGCGAAGAAGCCTTCAGCCAGCATGGGTAGCCGGTTAGGGATTCGTGTTCCGTCAGCCGAGTCAGGGGCAAGCAACATGCCCTTCGCGGCCGCCCATGAAAGGGCGCCAGGCAAGGCAGGCTCGAGCGGGTACCGGGCAGCGAAAAGCGCGCCCAGGAAGGCCGTGGTGGCATCGTCGGCGCCGTCGCTGACAGGCATCGCTTCGGCGTATTCGAGGCGGGCCTCAGGGAGCGTGCTGGTGAAGGTGCCCGTCAGTGGCGTGGGTGCGACTGCCGAACTCCCCCAGCGCTGCGTAATGGCCTTGTCGAAGTGGGGCGAGAAGACATCCAATTGGTAGCGCGTTTCAGACTCGACGACTGAGTCGCGCTTCACGAGCGAGATGTTGTCTGCTGCCTCTGAGAGCAGCGTCGAACGGTAGTTCGCCACATCGGACTCGATGTCGTACCGGGTGAAGCTGGGACTGAGGGGTTGCCCACAGTGATTCAGAGTCGTCGACGTGCAGTGCGTCTGCGCCTTGAGGAAAGCCCGATAGCGGTCGGCAGCCAAAGTGAGCTTCGCTGCATCCACCTTGTCGACGCTGTACTGAAAGAGGGTGAAGCGGCCATCTTCGCGAGTCACTCGCTGCAGGAGCACCTCGTTGAGCCAGGCCGTCTCAGCCACCACCGGCATCGGCACGTCGTACTTGAAGGACACATTGAGCGTCTGGCTCTCAACCGAGACGCGCTGCAACAGGGAGGCATCTTGCAGCCTTCCGTCAGACAACACAGTTCCCCCCGCAGCGTAGGTGAAGAGCAACGCGCGGCCGCCGGCCACGGGAGTGGGGATGCGCTGCGTGCCCACGTAGGAGACGGAGGCAATCTCACTGACGCGCCGCACCCGCTTCAGCGCGGCGCCCCACGGCATGGGCGAGCCGTCTCGCCCGGCGCCCTTCATGAGGTTGGCGAAGTAGGGCACTGGGGTGATGGGCCAATTGCTGGGCAGCCACCCGTCGATGCCTGGGTTGAGCTCGTAGCCGTAGGGGGCGCGTTGGCCGAGGAGCCCTCCGAGAATCCGACACAGGGCGTACGAGGCACGGAAGTTCCCCGGCGGAGGGCCTACGGGGTCGATGATGGCGCCCGAGCTTCGTGAAGGGCGCGGCACCTCGCGAGGGCAGTACGTGTTGAAAGCTTCGCCTTGAGGGGTGAAATCGTACTCGAGCATGAAGCCGTGGTCGAAGCGGTCGACGTCGAGCGCGAGGTAACCGTCAGTGTCGAACTCCATGCGGTGCAGGTCGGCCCCCACGAGGCGCCAGCCGCTGGCGATCTTCGTGATGGAAGAAAAGACGCCTGCCTGCGGCGTGTAGACACCCGTCGTCACGTCGAGGGTGAAGAGTCGCTCGGTGGCTCCGATGTGCAGCATGAGGCAGGTCGTCTCTTCCGGCGAGCCTGCGCAAAAGGGGTCGACCCAGGAGGGCCGGTTCGAGTCATTGAGCGGCACGACGCGCGTGTCCCAGTTGTGAGTCCAGTTGCTGCCGAGCGCGCTGCGGTTGCGGCTCCTGGAGTCGTAGCTGCGCGTGAACTCGAGCGGGCGGATGGGCCCCGGCAGACTCAAGTCGGTCTGGCGAAGCTCAAAGGCGCCGGAGGCGAGCGCTATCGGGTCTGCATCGGTCGCCTTATGGTCGCTCTGGGCTGACTGTTGAGGCGTCGCGCCTTCGTCGGCAGCCCCGCCCGCTCCCACCAACGCCATGGAGTAGGACAAGCCGCCCGACGACGGCGGCGCATCAGGGAGCGTGCGCGAGGTCTCTCTGATTTCCGCTGAGGCTTTGGTTCCGTCCCCCTGGGTGGGCGAAACCGAGCGCTGTATCTGGCCATTCCCTGGCGGGGGAAACTCGGTTCCTGCGCGGCGCGCGAACTTGCGGCAGCCGTCGGGACTGCACGAGATGCACATCTCAAGACCCTGGTTGTTGATGAATTCGCAGCGGGTCCCCACGCCATTGAGCCCACCGAAGTACTGAACTCTGATTCGTTCGGTTTCATCGAGAATCTCCTGCTGGCTGCGGGCGCTGCAGACGCCTGAGCCCGGTGCGCCGGGAGCGCCCGGGGGCGCCGTCTTCACCAGGTCGCACTGCCTTGGTCGGAACTTCTTTTCGGGGCTGGTATCGACCCCGTCCGGCATGGTCTCGCAGTCGAGACACCGGCCGTCGCACTCGGCGAGGCGGCCGCCTCCCGACGCTCCTCTTTTTCCTTCACCCGACGCTCCGACTCTGGAGCCTGTCGCGTTTGCATAGAAGCAGCCGGCGGGCGGGTTTCTTCCGCCAATCGGGGAGTCCCCCACGCCACCACAAGCCCCCGAACCAAGGGGGAGTGCCGCGTCCCAGTCCCTGGAGATATCGAACCCGACCTCCTTGCCGCACATGAAGTTGGAGTCCGTGCAACTGGGTGCCAAACGCGAGTGGCAATCCGTCGGCAAGGGCAGCCCTTGGGAAAACAGCTCAATCTGGCGCGAGGGGCGCCCGCCTGCGATTGCCGCGCCTTTCGCCCCCGTGTCGTAGTTGACGACGTAGGCGTCGGCACCGCAGTAGCCGCTCGCGCCGCAGGGGCCAGGCGCTTTCGGCGGGCTGTTGCAGAGCACCACAGGGCCACAGCATCGGCCAGCCCCCGAAGAGCCCAGCTCGCGAGTGAAGGCCAACTCGCCGCTGGCGAACCAACTCGACTCGAAAGACAACGAAACCAGCGCCAGCCGAAACTGCGAGGCAATAATTCGGCCGTCGGGGAGGCTCTGTGCGGCCGTGACCACGACCCACTGCACTCCCTTGACAGCGCCCACCTGCGGCTCGATGGCCGTGACGCCAGAGGTCCAAGACTCGTTCGCTGCAGATGCGACGCGCAATGCGCCGACCAACGCTTCCCCCTCAGGGCTCTGGGCCTCGCTCGATTTCCTGACGGCCGCGAGGTAGTCGGCCTCTGGCACCATCACCCAGCCTTCCCCGACGGGTTCCTGAGCCACGGCGCGGGTGAAGATGTTGTCCTTCGGCGCCGCCTCGAGCCCGGCCCGGGAAACACCCACTGCGGTCTTCTGCTCGCATCCGAGCGCCACACCCATCGCCACGACCACCACCAGAAGCTTTCGCATCAACGCTCGATACTCCGGGGGGGGGGGGCCGGAGTCAACACCAATCGCGAGTGTGAATTATTGGACACTGTCGTTTCTTCGCGGGCCCGTGTTTTGTGTTGTTCACATTACGCCTTCAGCAACTCGCGCAGCAGCACCGTGGCATAGCTTCCGGCAGGCAAAGAAAACTTGAGCTCGAGCGCGTCACCCTGCGGCACCGCGCTCTCCAACTGCATGGCGATCCGCAACAGCCGGCGAGCGCCCATCGTCTCGTTGCCTCCGGCCACGAACAGCTCACGCGT
>JAYVFP010000226.1:0-10455 GCA_043773025.1 Archangium sp. | reverse complement strand
GAGGCTGATCAATCAATTCTGCGCGTACGTGCGCTTGTGCGCGTCGGTGCCGAGGGAGCGGAAAAGTACCCTCACTGGTTGGCGCACTGGCCGCAGCCAGGGGCCGCTCGTCGATGCTCGCGCGCGCTCGAGGGCGGCTGCGACGTCGTCGTGATGCACGAGGTTGACCCAGTGCCAGCGGGGCCATGCCCATGCTCGAATTTCAATTGAGTCAAAGAGCCTCTCCCCCGCTCCGGTGGAAGGGGAGAGGCACCACGAGTCAGTTCTGCGCGGAGCCGGTCGTACCCACGAAGCCGTAGCGGCCGACCACCCAGATGCGGTCCTTGTCGAGCGCGAAGCCGTTGACCAAATCTGAGTCGGCGAGCGTGGCGACCTGCCCGCTGATGTCCACCCACGTGCGGCCCGCATCGGTGGTGCGCAGCAGCAGGGGCTTGCGGTTGTTGTTGCCCACCGCCCAGCCGTGCGTCTTGTCAGGCGCAAAGAAGAGGGCCGAAATGGTGATGTCCGTCGAGGTCGCGAAGCCCGCGGGGATGGTCGCCTTGGTCCACGTCGAGGTCTTCCCCATCGACGCGTTCGTCGACGAGTAGAGGTAGCTGTTGGCCTGCGACTGCGTGCCGTTGAAGGCGAAGCAGGTGTCTTTGTCGAGGCAGGTCACGCCGAACGGGCCGGGGCTGCTGACCTGCAGGTTCTCCGGCAGTTCTTTGAAGTAGAAGCGGCGGCCCTTGTCGGTCGAGATGCATAGGCCGGCCTTCACCGCGCCGAACTCGGTCTCCTTGTTGTTGATCTCACGCCACGAGTTCTGGTTGAGGCCGTACGCAGGGTGAATCAGCACCGAGAGATCCTGCGCGGCCCAGAACGACTGCGAGGGGAAAGGCTGCGCGGTGGTCGAGATGTCCCAATCGCACAACGTCTTGTCAGCCGTGTACTGCGTCACGAAGTCGGCTGGCACGGCGGGGTTCGAGGTGGGCGCCCAGAGCCGCGTCCAGGTGGTGCTCGCCGAAGGTGCCTGCGTGGCGCCGTAGACGTAGCCGTTGTTGTTCACGAACACCCAGTCGTTGTCCGCGGCCGACTGCAGGGTCAGCGTCGCGTTGAGCCCGAAGTTGCCGCCGGTCACGATCCCCGTCTTCACCGCCGTCCAGCTCGCCTTGGTGGTGATGTCGCCCGACGCCGAGACGATGACGCCCGACGAGGTGACCCGCGCCACCACGCCCGTGCGCGAGGGCACGAAGCCCAGGAAGCCGAAGTCGCCCAGCGAGCCGCTGATCGCCGCCAGCGGACCGTCTTCGTAGTCACCGTCGACCAGCAGCTCGCCCCACGCCGAGGCGCCCAGCGCGTACACGCCGCCACCGCGCGAGCTGCCCGTGCCGGCCGCCACCACGCACTTGTCCGCGGCCGTGCAGTACACGCCGTAGGCGTAGTTGGCGCTGGTGCTGAACGGGTCGGGCGGGGCAATCTTTCTCCACCCCGTGGCGCCTGCGCCGCCGCCCATATTCCCCGCGCCCCCGCCCGTATTCCCCGCGCCCCCGCCCGTGCTCCCCGCGCCCCCGCCCGTGCTCCCCGCGCCGCCACCAGTACCGGGTCCGCCCAGTCCGCCGCACGCCGCCGTCACGCTCAGAATCGTCAGTAGAATCAGTGTTTTCACGGTTTCATCTCCTTGTAGGGTGGAAGGTCTTCAGTTCCTCAGCGCACTCATCGGGAAAGGGGGTCAGCACCGGACATGGGGTCTCAAAAAGAGGAAGCATCCCTTACTGAACTTCTGCGCGAGGCGCAGGGCGGCGACACGTCAGCGGCTGAGCAGGCGTACGGGCTCATCTACCGCAAGCTCCATGACCAGGCGCGTTCGCAGCTGCGGCGGCAAGGTTCGGAGCACGCGACGTTGACGCCCACGGTGTTGGTTCACGAGGCCTGGCTCAAGCTCTCGGCGGCCGACTTCAAAATCAACGACCGCGAGCACTACCTGGCGATGGCCAGCACCGCGATGCGGCAAATCGTGGTCGACGCAGCCCGCGCTCGCATGAGTCAGAAACGAGGCGGCCAGGCGGTGCGGGTGACGCTCACCGACGAGGTGATGGCCCGCGACGCGCAAGACGTCGACGTGCTCAGGCTCGAGGAAGCCCTGCAGCGCCTCGAGCAGCTCGATGCCCGGCTGGCGAAGGTCGTGCAGTACCGCTACTTCGCAGGCCTGACTGAAGAAGAGATCGCCTCGCTGCTCAAAGTCACCGACCGCACCGTGCGCCGCGACTGGCGCAAGGCGAGGGCCTTTCTCCACCGCGAGATTCGGGGCGCCCCGTGAACACCACCGACCGAACCCGCCGCGCGCTGTGCCTCTTCGACGAGCTGGTCGAGCTCGACGCCACCGCGCGCGCCCCGGCGCTCCAGAAGCTGCACGGTGAAGACCCGGCGCTGCACGCCGAGCTGCTCGAGTTGCTCGAAGCCGACGCTGATGGAGGGCTGCTGGAGCGCCCCGCACATTCGCTGCTCGACGCGGCCGAGTCAGAAGAGGAGCAGCCCACGCGCATCGGCCCCTGGCGCATCACCGGCATCGCGGGCCGCGGGGGCATGGGCGCGGTGTACCTGGGTGAACGCGACGACGGGCAGTTCCAGCAGCGCGCCGCCCTCAAGCTCATTCGTCTGGGCATGGACACGCCTCAGCTGCGCGCGCGTTTTCTTCGTGAGCGGCAGATCCTCGCAGCGCTCCAGCACCCTCACGTCGCCACGTTGCTCGACGGCGGCCTCACCGATACCGGCGCCCCGTACTTCGCCATGGAGCGCGTCGAAGGTCAGCCCATCGACGCCTGGTGTGACGCGAAGCGGGCCACCTTGCGCGAGCGGGTTCAGTTGTTCCTGCAGGTCTGCGCGGCAGTGCAGCACGCGCACCAGAACCTCATCGTGCACCGCGACCTGAAGCCCGCGAACATCTTCGTCGACGCCCACGGGCAGGTGAAGCTGCTCGACTTCGGCATCGCCAAGCTGCTCGACGAGGAACGGGGCGAGGCGGTCACGCGCGAGCGCCCGCACACCCCGCGCTACGCGGCCCCCGAGCAGCTCTCGGGCGGCGCCATCACCACCGCCACCGACGTGCATGGCCTGGGCGTGGTGCTGCACGAGCTGCTCTGCGGGCCCGCGCCGCGTGAGGCCGACGAGCCACCCACGCGCGCCGCCGCCCGCGCGACCGACGATGACGCGCGCGCGCGCGGCCTGGTGTCTTCGCGCGCGCTCGCCCGGGCGGTGAAGGGCGACTTGAGCGCCATTCTCCGGCAGTGCCTGTACCCCGAGCCGGCGCGCCGGTACGCCTCTGCCGGAGCCCTCGCGCGGGATCTGCGCTCCTGGCTCGAGGGCGCTCCGGTGGCGGCGCAGAACCCCACCCGCCGGTACCTGCTCACCAGGTTCATCGGCCGGCACCGCTGGGGCGTCACCGCCGCGGGCCTGCTCGTGCTCGCGGTCGCATTGGGGTTGACGGGCATCGTCTGGCAAGCACGCAAGGCGAACAAGGCAGGGGCCGAAGCGCAAGCGCAGCTCGACTACTTGAGCAGCCTGCTGCAGGTGCTCGCGCCCAGCACCGCTGAGGCGCGCGAGCTGAATCGTTCGCGCCTCATCGCCGAGGCCTCACGGCGCGCGCGCAACGAGCTGGCCGACGAGCCCGCGAGCCTCGCCAGCGTGGAGTTCGCCCTCGCCCAGGTCGCGCTGAGCGTGGGTGATGCGAAGCAGGCCATCGAGCTGTGCGACAGCGCGCACGTCAGGCGCGTCGAGCTGTTCGGTGAAGACGCCGTGCCCAGCGCCGAGGTGCTCAGCTTCGCAGGCGCCCTGCGCGGACAGCTCAGCCCGCCGCTCTTCGAGGAGGGCGCGAAGCGGGTCGACGCGGCCCTCGAGGTGTTGCGTCGCCGGGCACCCGGGAGCGCGCTGCTCGTGCAGGCGCTGCAGCGGCGCTCGACGCTCTTCAGCGAACAGGAGAAGCTCACCGAACAAGAGCGCACGCTCGCGGAGGCCGCTGCCCTGTGCGAAGGCCCGTTGGCTCGCGACGCCGCGTGCGAAGACGTGTGGCTCGAGCAGGGCGCCTTCGCCAGCCGCAACCGGCACCCTGAGCAGGCGCTGGTGTCACTGCGCCGGGCGTACACGGCCCGCAGCGCACGCCTGGGGGCCGAACACGCCGCGACGCTCAACCTCGCCAGCATGCTCGCGTGGGCGCAGGCCGAGGCGGGCGATCTACCGGGAGGGCTCACGCTCTCGGAGGAGGTCTACGAGGCCTACCGCCGCATCTACACGCAGCCGACCGAGACGAGTCTGCGCGCGGGCCTGCGGCTGTCTCGGCTGGCCAAACGCAGCGGGCAGCAGGAGCGCGCACTCGCCCTGGTCGACGACTACGTGCGAGAGGCCCGGCGCGTGTTCGGCGAGCACAATCAGAACACGGTGCTGGGCTACTCGGATCTCGCCAGCCTCTTGTTCGGCGTCGGGCGCTTCGAGGAAGCCGCTGCGCAGTTCGAGGTCGTCGCTGCCGAATACCGGTTGCTGGGAAATGAGATCAACGCCGCGCTCACGCAGAGCTACGCGGCCGACTCGTTGCGTGAGGCGGGCAAGGCCGCGCAGGCGCTCCCTGTCGAGACGGCCGCGGTCGAGACCTTGCGGCGCCTCTATCCGAAAGGTGAGCACGTGATGCTGGCGCGGGTGCTCACCAACCTCGCGCTCACCCAAGGTGCGCTTAGCCAGCACGCGCTGGCGCTGGAGCACCATCAGCAGGCGGTGGCCATGCACCTGAAGCTGCAAGAGGCGAAGTCACCCAGCGTGCCCAACGCGAGGGCCTTCATGGGCAAGACGCTCTTCGAGCTCGGCCGGGCGGAAGAAGGCGAGCAGGTGCTGCGGGCGGCGATGCTCGAGCTGGAGTCATCGAAGAAGAACGCGCCCAACATGTACTGGGAGCCCCTCGCGTTGCTCACGCGCGTGGCGTGCGCGAACCAGGCGGCCGATTGCGAAGCGCTCCAGACGCAGGCGAAGGGTGCGCTGGAACTCAAGTTGGCAGCGGGCACCCGTTCGCGCCTTCGCGATGCGCTGGTCGCACCCTGACGAGCGTTTCCCGCTTTGCGGGGCGCTGATTTCTCGGTCTTGATGCGCGCGCATGCGGCCCCCTGCCCTGACGCCCCCGCTGCTGCAGGGCTTCTCGCTGCACGCAGACACGCAGGTGCACGGGCACCACAGGCAGGGGCTGGGTCGAAATGGCACTGTTCCAGTCATATTCTGCGACTTGATGATCTGCGCAACAGGAGCTACCGTTTGTTTCATGGCGACTCCAACGCACTTCGGGACGGTCCTCGCTGAGTTCACCGCCATGGTTCACCGCAGCAAGAATCGCCAGGTCAGCATTCCGTCAGAGACGCAGCGCGAACTCGGGCTCGAAAAGCGCCGCGAGAACCACCTGCTTCTCGTCAGCATTCGGGCCTCAGGTGGTGGCCGGTGGAACCACCACTACTTCAAGCTCAGCTTCGACAACGAGTTCTCGATTCCGAGTGACGTCACGCACATCGCTTCCGGTGATCCCATCGATGTGAAGGTGCACCGGATCATTGCCGACGTCGAGGTTGACTCACGCCGCCTGAGTGGCGCCTCGACTCTGGCCGAACTCGCGCGACGGCCGCGGAAGGGCTGGCGCGAAGATGGGTCGTCTGAGCTCGACCGTTATCTCAACGACGAGATTTCCAGTTGAAGCGCAGTGTCTACGTGGACACCGCGTATCTCGTTGCTTTGCTCGACCCTCGTGATCGGCTGAACAAGGCCGCTACGAAGCTGACGCTCGAGCTGGTGCGCGATTCTGCACAGCTTCTTACCAGCGACGGCGTGATCACCGAGTTCGGCAACTACTTCGCCCGTTCCCCGCTGCGCGCCGACGCCGCTGACTGGATTCATGCTTTGCGAACCGACACCGCTTGGTTGGTGACGCCGATGGACGGAGCGCTGCAGCGCCGCGGCGAGCGCAGATACCGCAAGCACCTCGACAAAGCGTGGAGCATCACTGACTGCGTGAGCATGGAGATCATGCTCGACGAGGACCTGCTCGAGGTGGCGACGAGTGACGTTCACTTCGCGCAAGCGGGGTTCAAGATTCTCTTGAAGTGATGCCGCCCCGCCATCCTCCGAAGCTCGACCGGGCCCTGGTCGCGCCAACCCGCACCGGCGCTGACAGGCTCCGCGACGGAAGACACCAAACCGGTGCAAATTGGGCGGACGCCATCTCGGAATGATGAGCAACAACGGCAAACACGCTATCGAGGCGCCGCGCGAGGTCACCACGGCGGCAGAGATCCCCGACCCCAGCGAGTGGGTGACGCTCGTCGAGCAACCCATCGGCTCATCACGCTGTTGGACCCTTCCGGGCGGCTGCTGTTAGCTGCTGGTCGTGCGTACTGTTCAGTGGCTGTCTTCACCGCGGGCCAGGCCGTGACCCTCAAGTTCGCGGTCGTGCGCGAAGACTTCGAACTCGAGCTGGCGCTGTGCCGGGCCAACTCAGCTCAGCGCGTGCTGACGGTCGCCTCGGGTGGGTGCTCGGCGTTGGCGCTCAAGCACGGCCTCCCTTTGCTCGACGTGCACGCCTTCGACTTGAACCCTGACCAGCTCACGCACAGCCAACGCAAGGCGCTGCGCACAGGCGAAGACCTCTCGCAGGGCGGCGAGTTCGAGAAGCTGTTCCGGGTCCTGCGACACGCGCTGATCGAGTTCGTGATGCCCGCGGCAGAGGTCGAGGCGTTCTTCGCCCTGAACGGAGGAGCGGGTGAGCGCAGCGCGCTGCTCTCGAAGTGGCGCGCGTCACCCTTCTGGGCGGCGGCCTTCGAGCTCACCTTCACCGAGGCGCTCCTTCACGCGATGTTCGGGCCCGACGCCACCCGGCACGCCGAGCGGGGCTCCTACCCGCGCTACTTCCAGCGCGTCTTCGAGCGGGGCCTGGCGCGTGACGACGCGGCGCAGAATCCGTACCTTCAGCACGTGCTGTTGCAGCGCTACCTCGACCCGGCGCCCTTCCTCTGGGCGGGCCCGAAGCTCGACGTCACCTGGCACCTCGCGAGCCTGCCCGCCGTTCCTTCACTCGAGACCTTCGATGTGGTGAGCACCTCGAACATCTTCGACTGGTCTGACGAGACCCTCGTCACGCAATGGGCTGGGGCCCTGCGCACCTTGAAGCCCGGCAGCCTGGTGGTGTGGCGACAGCTCAACAACCGGCGCGATTGGCGCCCTGCCTTCGCGCCGCAGTTCGAAGAAGACCACGCCTTGTCTTCAGAGTGGACGGCGCGTGAGCGGGCGTTGTTCTACGAGCGCGTCACCGTGGTGCGCCGCCGATGAGCCTGCGGGTGCTGCACCTTCGCCCCGAAGGCCTCGCGCCGTACGTGGCCCAGCTCCAGGCGCTCGAGCGCGACATCAGCTACCCGCTCGACGCCGACCGCTTCGTCCTGTCCCACGGCGGCGCGTACCACCCGTTTTTTGCAGCCCTCGGCGAGGCACACTTCCTGGTGGCCCTCGAAGGAGACCAGGTCGTCGGCTGCGTGGTGGGCGTTCGCAAGCCCGTCTCGACCCCGCGCGGCGAGGTGATGAGCGTGTACCTCGCAGACCTCAAGGTGCACCCTGAGTGGAGAGGCCGTCGGGTGCCGGCCCGGCTGCTCGCCACTGCGCTGCTCATCTCGCTTCGAAGGTGGAGCGCGCTGCACTGGCGCTTCGCCTTCGGGGCGGCCATGCGCGGCGAACGGGGTGACGTGATGCGCTCGGCGAAGGGGCTCAGCTTGCTGCGGCTGGGCCGGCCCTTCGCCCTGCTCGACGTGTACTTCGCCTCACCGTCACAGCTCGCGACCCTCGTCGCGCGGGGCTTTCTCACCGAAGAGTCCCTGGTGCACTACAAGACGCACGAGGAGCTCGACGAGCTGCACGCCGAGGGCTTCTACGCTTCGCTGCGCGACCGCTTCTCGAGTGACCCCGGCTTTCGGTATCAGGTCGAGCAGGGCCTCGAGCTGGGCGCGACGGTGTTCCTCGGCCTCTACCGGGGGTTGCATGAATCGCGCGGGCGCAGAGACCTGCGGGCCGCGAAGGGCCCTCACAGCATCGCCGCCGGCTTCGAGTGAGCCCAGGCGGTGGCAGCAGGCCTGAAAGAGACGGGGCGAGCGCCTGCTTGGCTGAGCGCGACCAGGCGTTGCACCCGTCATCCGCTGAACTCGCTGCTTACTCTCGGCATTTCCTTGCTGCCGTGATGAAGGGTCGAGCGAGGCTCATGCGTCAGAAGGTTGACGCGTGAGCCCGTTGCGGCCCCCCACCGCGGTCCTTAGCGTTGGTCATGCGGCAAGACGCTGATCAACTGCTCGACACTGATGATCTTCGACCTCGACCACTTCAAGCAGGTCAACGACACGTTCGGTCACCCTGCCGGCGACGCGGTGCTCAAGGCGGTGGCCCAGACGTGCGTGCGGACCTTCAAGCGAAAGAGCGACTTCGTGGCGCGCTACGGCGGCGAAGAGCTGGTGGTGCTGGTGCGAGATGCCAGCCCCGCCGAGGCGCGCACGATGGCCGAGCGCGCTCGTGAGGCGATCGCTGCACTCGAGGTAAAACACGACGGCCGATCGCTGCACGTCACCGCGTCGGCTGGCGTCGCGACGCTCGAGCTTCAGGAGACGGGGGCTGCCTGGGTCTCGCGCGCAGACGCTGCGCTGTACCGGGCCAAGCACGGCGGTCGAAATCGCGTGGAGGCGTAGGTACGAACAAGAAGAACAGTTGAGCGGTGCACCCCCGTGACGCGACCCTGGCCTACGCCCGCGCCGTCACCAGCGAGGCATGCGAAGGGTGATGTCACTGTTGTTGGCCCCCATCGGCTACGTGGGTGTCGGTCTGCGTAGCCAGGCTTTCGCAGGAAGGCGGCTCGAAGGCGATGGCCAGAGCGTTCTTCACTCCTGCTTTGCGGCGCGCTGACGCGGCCGTTGCCCACGCGGCTGGATCGCACCAGGGCCGGCCTGGACGCCGCCGGCATCGCCGCCACCTCTTTCAACGCAGTCTCCTCGAACACCGACAGTCCGCCGTTGCCGGTGCCCGCGAACACGATGCCCTTCGCCTCGGGGGCGATCGCGGTGCGGACGGCGTTGAGCAGGTTCAGCGGGCCGTCGGCGCTCAGCGCGGTCGAGGGCCGCATCGATCCCACCAGGACGACCGGCTTGTCGGAGCGCACTGTCAGGTTCAGGAAGTACGCGGTCTCTTCGAGCGTATTGGTGCCCGAGGTGACCACGAAGGCTGTGACCGCGGGTGTCTCCTCGAGGATCGCGTGGATGCGCTTTGCGAGCGTCAACCAGTCGGAGATCGTCATGTCCGAGCTGTTGACGTTGACGATTTGTTCGACGCGAACGTCGGCGAGACGGGGTGAGGCGAACGACGATGGAACCGCCTGCGTGACCGGACCCTGCCATGACCCTCTCGGCCACGACGCTGTGCCTCTCGACGGGCGTGACCCTCTCGTACCGCGCTTCGGGAGACGCTCGCTCCACGGTGGCGCTGGTCCTCCTGCCCGGGTTGGGCGACTCGTGGCGTAGCTGGGATCTCGTCACCGCGCGTCTCCCCGGGTCGATCCAGACGCTCGCGATCTCGCAACGAGGCCACGTCGACTCCGACAAGCGGCTGGTCGGCTTCACGGTCAGTGACTTCGAGGCGGGCCTCGACGCGTTCCTCGGTGCGCTCGCGGTCCCGCGCGTCGTCGTGGTCGGCCATTCGTCGGCCTCCCTGGTCGCGCGCCGCTTCGCCGAGCGGCACCCGCCCACGAAGGAGTTCTTGGACGTGATGCTGGACGAGAACCTGAAGGCCCCCGCGCGCGTGTGGCGCGAGACCTTCGAGTCCCTGCTCGACTACGACGACACCAGCGAGCTCCCGACGCTCCGCACCCCGACCCTCATCATCTGGGGCGACCGCGACACGATCATCGACCGACACGCTGGCGCGCTCGATCACCTCCACCGCGGCAGCTGGAGTCCCTCTGGCTGCTCGTGGCGTTTCTCGCTTCGGACCTGGCGACCGCTAGCGCTTGCCCGGCTTATTTCTCGGCCGCACGATCCGAATGGAAAAAGTCGATCTTCCAGACCCCGTTCTGACGAACCAGTACGGCGGACTCAAGCCAGCGGACAGGTCGGACGTCAGGTGGAATACCGGCGCTGCCATCGTTCTCCCAAGCGGACCACGCCACATCGCAGCGGAGCTTTGTATCGAGGGGGCTGGCTGGCTGGGACCATAAGTTTCTCGCCCAGCGGAGAGTCGACGCGCGAGCCAACCTTCGCTTTGTCATCAAAATCCCTGAGCCCGTGATCCCCCCCGGGGGGGGCCGCCCCTCAGGGATTTTGATGACAAAGTGCGGGCTAGCTCGCGGCCTGCGCAGAAACTCACTTGCTCAAGGCCTGCTTCAACGCGTGTCCGCAAGCCCGCGCGCCAAGAGGCCAGTTCATTTCCGCACCGGAA
>JAYVFP010000225.1:0-10457 GCA_043773025.1 Archangium sp. | reverse complement strand
GCGGCGCGCAGGACGCACAGGTGTGGGCCGCGATGAACTCGACGGTGCAGGCGATTCGCGACGTGGAAGGCAACGGCCCTCACCACCTCATCGCCGTGCAGGGCACCCGCGCCTGGTCACGCGTGCTCGACTACTACGTCACGCACCCCATCGCGGCCGGCGGTGGTGCGAACGTAATCTACGAGACGCACGTCTACGATCCGCCCAGCGAGTTCGCGGCGCTCTTCGAGAACCCGGCGCGCACGTTGCCGGTGATCATCGGCGAGTTCGGCCCTGCGTCGGGCTTCATGACCCTCGCCAACACCATCGAGCTGATGGAACGGGCGCGCGCTGCCGAAGTGCCGCACCTCGCGTGGACCTTTCATCAGCGCTGCCCGCCGAACCTGATCGAAGAGACGGCGCCGGGCTGTGGCATCAACATGCCGCTGCGCCCCACCACCTGGGGCACCGCCTTCAAGAATGGGCTCGCCGTTCCCTGGTGAAGGCCCTGACCGGTTCCGTTCGTACCGAGCGGAGTCGGTTCCCACCACCGGTCTCCCCGAGCAGAGGACCGGCTTCACTTCGATTCGGCGCTCCTCACACCGGTCCTCCCGAGCGGAGTCGAGGGAGCACTTGCCGCTTGAGGGCGAGGTAATCCCTCGACTCCGCTCGGGATGAACGGTGAGCGGCCGCGTTCACACCGTTCATCCCGAGCGGTGAGCAGCCGAGGCACCTATTTCACCAGTCTCCCACCGACGGGGGAGGGCGTCAGGGGTCTGTGTTTGACGCCCCGCTCCACCAGGAAGAGCAGCAGCGGGATGATGAGGCTCAGCGTAATGCTCACGAGGGCCACGGTGTCCATGCCCTCCAGCTTGCGGGTGGGCAGCTCGGTCATGGTGAGGATCTGCGCCGACAACATCGCGGCGAGCGCCGAGGCGCCGTGCTGCGTCGCTGACTGCAGTGACTGAAACCGCGCTCGCACTTCGGGCGCGGGCACCTTGGTGGTCAGCGTGTTGTACGCGACGTTGCGCAGGCCGTTCGAGATCATGAACCCGATGAAGACCCACAACACGATCCACATCGGGAGCCCACGTTCGTGCGGCAGGTAGAAGAAGCCGAACACCACCCCCACCACCATCAGCGCGCCCACGGTGCCGACGCGGAAGCTGCCGAACCTGTCCACCGCGCGGCCACCCAACTGGGTCGCCAGCAGGCTCGCCACCCCGCCCACCCCGTACGCGTACTTGAGCGCGCTGCGGGGAAAGCCCAGGTTGAGCTGCAGGTACGCCGCGATGTTCGGGATGATGGTGAAGCCCGCCATCATCACGATCGCCGTCATCAAGAAGCTCAACTGCACCAGCGGGTCTGAGACCAGCGCGAGCACGTCGACCTTCTTCTTCGCACCCTCCAGATGCCCCGTCATGGGCGGCAACGCGAAGATGGCCGCGGCCGCGACCACCAGCCCCACCGCGGCCACGCCGATGAACGGGGCCTGCCAGTTGAAGGCCTCTGCGAGCCACAGGCCCGTGGGCACCCCCAGCACCGAGGCGAGCGAGAACGCGCCCATCACCGTGCCCATCGCCCGGCCCCGCAACGAATTGGGGATCGCGTCAGAGATGATGCTCAAGGCGATCGACGTCGCCGGACCACCGAAGGCGCCCGCGACCACGCGCGCCATCAACAACGTGGGGAGGTCGACCGCGAACGAAGCCGAGGCCGTGCCCACCACGAGGCCCAGCATCGTCACCGCGAGCGCCTTGCGGCGATCGAAGCGGTCGAGGAAAAGACTGCCCATAAGGCCCGAGACGCAGGCCGCTGCGGTGTAGGCGCCGCCCACGTAGCCGAGGTGCGATTCGGGAATGCCGAGCGCCGTGGCGAAGTCGGGGCCCAACGGCATCACGATCACGAAATCGAGAATATTGACGAACTGCACCGCGCAGATGAGCAGCACGATGCCCCATTGTTTGCGGGTCAGCTGCACAGCAGGCACCGACGAAGGCATCGCCGCTTCACTAAGTGAAAAACCCCGGCCGCGCCATGAAGCCAGGTGCAGGATGCGCATGAACGAGGCAGCGCTCACCGTTCATCCCGAGCGGAGTCGAGGGATTGCCTCAGATTCGCACTGCAAGTGCCCCCTCGACTCAGGCTCGGGGAGACCGGTGATGTAACCCGATTCCTATTTCCAAAGACCCTCTCGGGCCGAGCGGTGTCGAGGCACCTATTTCATCAGTCTTCAGACGCGGAAGCGGCGAACTTCGCCTCTGAGCACGTCGGCCTGGTTGCGCAGCGTCTCGATCGCTTCTTCGAGCTGAATGACCGACCGGTTCTGCTGATCGGCCACCGCGCGGATCGTCTCGATCGCCTTGAGCACCTGCTCGGTACCCCGCGTCTGCTCCTTCTGCGCGCGGTTCAGGTGCGTCACCATCTCGTTGATGTTCTCGATGCTGCGGCTGATCTGCTTGCCGCCATGACTCTGCTCTTCCACCGAGCGCTTCACGTGCTGCGTCAGCAGCTTCATCTGCTCGGCCACCTTCATCACCTGCTCAGAGCCGCGCGCCTGCTCGTTGGTCGCCTTGTTGATCTGCTGAATGGTGTCGCGCACCCGCTCGACGGCCGCGGTGACGTCTTTGCTGCCGCGCGCCTGTTCGACCGTCGCCCGCGCGATGGCCTTGACCATCTGCGTGGAATTCTTCGCGGACTCCTGAATCTTTCGCAGCGCGCCTTCGGCTTCACGGCCGAGCACCACGCCTTCTTCGACCGACCGCACGCCGGTGTTCATGGCAGTCGCCGCGTTGCGCGACTCCGACTGCACCGCGCGGATGAGCTCGGCGATTTCCTTGGTCGAGGCCGCGGTGCGCTCCGAGAGATCCTTGATCTCATCGGCGACCACCGCGAAGCCCTTGCCGTGATCACCCGCCTGCGCGGCGATGATGGCGGCGTTGAGCGCGAGCAGGTTGGTCTGTTCTGCCACGTCGTCGATCACGTCGACGATGTTGCCGATCTCACCGATGCGCCGGCCGAGCTGCTCGATCACGCTCGAGGCCGTCTTGCTGGAGTCCTTGATGCGATCGATGCCGACGATGGTCTTCTGGATCGACTCCATGCCGATCTCTGCGTCTTTCGACACCTGCTCTGAGAGCCGCGCCGTCTCGTAGGCGTTCGTCTCGACCTGGCCGATGGCGATGTCCATCTCACGAATGGAAGACGAGGTGGTCTCGGTGTTCTTGAGCAGGTCCTCGACGTTCCGCGCGACCTCTTTGATGGAATACGTCGTCTGCTCGATGGCCGAGGTCGTCTCTTCCACCGACGCCGCCATCTTCTGCACGTTGGCCGCCACCTCGTCGTTGGTGGTCGACATTTCCATGATGCTGGAGCTCGACTCTTCCGCCGACTGGTAGAGCACCTCGACGTTCTCGGCGATGCCCTTGAGGCTCGAGAGCATCTCCACCATCGCGCTCGAGGTCTCTTCCACGCGCGTGAGCACGGTCGAGGCGCCGCTGGTGGTGGTCGACGCGCTGCGGGAAATCTGGTCGATCACCTGCGCCACGCTCTCGGCCACGCCACGCACCCGGCCCAGCGTGTCGCGCAGGCCCTGCCCAATACTGTTGAGCGACTCCGCCAGTTCGTCGAGCTCGCGCGTGGGCGCACCTTCGACGCGGCCCGAGAGATCGGCCTCAGCCAGCCGCATCGCCATCGCGCGCATGGTGGCCAGCGGCGCGATGATGAGCAGCCGCGAGAGCAGGCCGACCAGCGCCATGAAGATGAGCACGCTGACGAGCAACGCGATGAGCAGCGTCTTGCGAAGGCTGGTCAGGCCCTCGTCGATGCGCGCGCGATCGAGCGAGACCAGCACGAAGCCCTTGAGGCCGCCCTTCAGGTGCACGGGGTCTGAGACCAGCAGCTCGCCCGAGTCGAGCTGAATCTGCACGTGCTGCTCCTTCTCGTTGAACTGCTTGAGCACGGTCTGCGTGGTGGAGAGCGCGGTGTCGGCGCTCTGGGCCATCACGTCGTCAGGCAGGCACTGACCCGAGCACGCCAGCACCCAGACGTTTCGAATCGCGCGTTCACCACCGACGATGTTGTTCACCTCGGCCGACGCCTCCGTGTCGATGCCGTCGCGGGCGACGATGGGCACCTTGCGTTCGATCTCTTTGGCGACCGCCTTGCCGCGCTCCCAGAGCGTGTCGGTCAGATAGGTGTCTGCCTGGCTGGGCACGACCACGAAGAGCACCGCGACCAGCACGCACAAGGCGACCAGCAGCACGATGATGATGGCGCCAGTCAAACCGGGTTTTGGGGAGCGTGCAGCCACGAGGGCGGGCACTGTGGCAGCGCGGGGGGACCGCATCAAGCAACGCGTGCGGCACCCGCTTGCCTTTTGCGCTCACGCATTCGATGCGCGCGAAGGGCCCGCAAAGGTCGCGCGAGCGGGCGCCCCACGAGCTTGTGAAAAGACACTCGTCATGATCACGCTGCTGAGGACCTTCGCGAGCACGATGAAGACCCGGCCCCTCATCGAACCCATCGCCCGCGTCGGGCTCGTCGCCCGCGGGGCGCTCTACGTGATGGTCGGCGTACTCGCAGTGATGGCCGCGCTGGGCGCAGGTGGAACGACCACCGACCCCTCCGGTGCGGTCGCTGAGGTGGGCCGGCTCGAGGCGGGTGGCCCGCTGCTCTTGTTGTTGGCGCTCGGGTTGACCGCCTTCGCGGTGTGGCGCGCGGTGCAGGCGATTCAAGATCTCGATCGCAAGGGCCGCAGCCCGGGAGCGCTGTTGACGCGGCTGGGCTTCTTCATCAGTGGGCTTCTTCACCTCATGCTGGCGGCAACCACGGCGGGCGTGGTCATCACCGCGCGCGGAGGCTCGGTGCGCTCGTGGGTGGCCCGCGCGCTGGTCGAGCCGCTGGGCGTCTACGCCGTGGCCATCGCGGGGGCGATCGTCATCGGCGTCGGCTTCGAGCAGTTCTACCGGGCGTGGTCGATGAGCTTCGAGAAGGATCTCGACATGAAGGCGATGAGCCCGGGCCTGCAGACCTGGGTCGGCGTGATCGGCCGCCTCGGCTTCACGGCCAGGGGCATCACCTTCTTGATCGTCGGGTGGTTCCTCATTCGCGCGGCGATGAACGTGAGCGCGCGCGAGGTGAAGGACATGGGCCAGGCGCTCAGGGTGATCGGCACCCAGTGGCACGGCGACGTGTTGCTGGGTCTGGTCGCCGCCGGCACCGTGGCCTACGGGTTGATGACCTTCATCGAAGCGCGCTACCGGCGCATCGTTCGCTGAGAAGCGCTACCAGACGCCGCCGTCCGGCAACGCACCGAAGGTCATCAACGGATTGCGGTTGACCATGCAGCTCATGCCTCCGTCGCACTGGCCTGCGATCCGCAGCCTGGTGCCGAGGTGGGCCACTCTCGCCCGGAATTGGTAGGTCGGGGCGTTGAGCCGGTAGAACGTGTCAGTGCCGTCGCGCAGCACCAGCAACGCGACGCGGCCATTCTGGTAGTCGAGCACGGCGACCACGCTTCGAGCGCTCTCGACCAGGTCCACCAGATCCACCGGCTCGCTGAACTGCCACTGGCGGGTCTGATCGGCGCCGCCGTCAGTGCTCAGGGTGGCGATGGTGAGCTCCCGGCCCGCCATCCACGCACCATGCACGTTCGTGCCCGAACTCGACAACTCGAGCTTCACCAAGGCTCCCGCGTCGGCGACACGCCGAGGCACCGGGCTCGTCGTGCCCTCGAACGGAACCTGCGCGAGATAGAGCTGGTCAGTCGCGACTCCGCCGAGCGAAGAGATCCAGACGTTCTGCTTCTCGTCGGTCACGGTCTCACCCACGATTGGATTGGGGACCATGATGTCGAAGCTGCTCTCGACGCCGCAAGGCACGCCGCAGGAGGAGCGCTCGACGCTCAGCACGTTTCCATTCCGCACGATGCCCAGGAACGAGATTCCCCCGTCCGCGCGTTGGTAGGCGGCGAGCGCTTCGGCACAGCGGAGCATTGGGTACGTCTTGTTGTCGAGATTGACTGCATCGACATCGTCAACGCTCAGCTTGTTGGTGCCTGCCCTGATGGTGATGCCCACCTTAGTCTCGCGGTCGCTTGCAGCCGAAGCGCACCACTCTTGCGGCGCGACGCCCGAAGGCTGTGCGCTGTCAGTCGAGCGCCAGAGGGCGATTGAAGGCGACCCTCCGTCTGGCAACGCGTTGCCGTATTCGACGACGAACACCACCTGCGTACGCGCCACTTCACCTATCAACACCGGGCGCCTCATCGACGCGCTGCCCCCGAAGACTCCGTTGATGGAAACCGGAGAGATGGCCGCAAACAAGTTGAAGTCGCGCATGGTCGCACCACCGCCACCGGTCGGTCCTCCACCGCCTCCGCCCGTCGGTTCTCCGCCACCACCTCCGGTTGCTTCACCGCCACCGCCTGTTGCGCCGCCGCCAGTTGCTCCGCCACCGCCGACACCCTCACAGGCACCCACGCTCGCGTCGAGTGCACGGCAGCGGTCAATCCGCTCCTGTTCCCAATCAGGACAACCGGTCGCAGCGACCACCGTCATCACCAAGGCGAAGCGCTTCACCACTGCCCTCCCACGACCGCGAACGCACCGCCGGGTGTCGGCATCAACGCCACCTTCGCGGGCGGCTCACCGGGCAACACCAACCAGATGGCCGAGGCGATTAACGCCGCGCCACCGACGCCGAGCAGCACCACGCCGGCCACGTTCTGTGCCCGGCCCGAGTCGATGGCCGACGTCAACTGAGCCTCACTCGAGTTCCGGACCGTCTCGAGCGCGACCGTATTGGAGAGCGCCACCAGGGTCGCTCCCACGCCTGCGGCCACGATGCCTGCACCGCCGAGCACGAGCGGTGCGGCCCGAATGGGCGCTGGAGGAACCAACACGTTCACCGAATTGCGCGCCTGTTCATCGAGCCAATCGAGCAACGCGTTCTCGCCAATCACCCGCCCGCTGGCAGACCACCACACCGCGCCGTTCTTCTGATGCAGCACCTTCACCACCGCCAGGTACGAGTCGCCGCTTCGAGTGATGGTGCCGACCAGAATGCCCTCGGCGCCCAGCGCATTGGCGAGCTCGGTCAGGCAGGTGGTCGAAAGCTCGTTGCAGCCGAGCAATTGCTTCTGCCGCTCCATGCCGATGAGCTGCGCGAGGTCCGCCGCGGTGGTCACCTCGACGCGTTGATCGCGCCGCATCACCTCGGCGAACCGCTCCAGCCACACGCTCGCGCGGCTCTGCTCGTCACCCGTCACGGTGAAACCAGTCGCTGCGATCTTCACGGGTGCAGCCAGGAACAGCGTCAAGGCGAGCGTGCTGAGCATCGGCGCGGCAGCATGCCAGACCTTCGCGGCGCGGATGAAATTAGCCAGAAGCAGAAACTTCGTGAAGAGTTCAGAGGCCTCGATGACTCCAAACTCAGCGCGGCGGTCGCGGCTGGCCGCCGCCCAACGAGGACTGGAGAGGCTCTGCGAGGTACGCCTCTGGGTTTCCACTCAAGAAGAGCGTGATGCTCATGCAGTGGAACTTCTCGTCACTGCTCTGGGTGACGCAGCGGTCCACCAACTGAAGTTCTGGGTGCGCTCGCAGCCAATCCGTCACGCGCTCACCCAATACTTCGCGTTCACGGAACATCGTCGCACTGAAGACCTTCACCGCAACAAAGGGCGCCATGGGCACTCGATAGCCGATTTTCTCACTGGGCGCACCGTGTCCTTAGTCCTCCCGACGAGGGTCGATGGCATTCGCCAACAGCGCGGGCATCATGGGCTGATGATGAGCAAGTCCTGCGGTGAAGACCTGGAAGAAGTGCCGCTCACGCTCGAAGGCGTGGCAGAGGTCGCGCTCAAGTGACACGCCTGGTGACCGACCCTGCGTATCTGCTGCACCTCGCAGGTCCGATGCACCCGGAGTCACCGGGCCGGTTGCGCGCGATTCACCAGGTGCTTCAGGCCGCTCCAATCGCAGGTGTGCACCGTGCTGAGCCGAGGCGTGCCACGCGTGAGGAGCTGCTGCGGGTGCATGAAGCCGCGCACGTCGATCGCGTGCTCTCACTGGCAGGGCAAGAGGCGCAGCTCGACCCCGACACCGCGATGAGTGCTGGCAGCACCGAGGCCGCCCTGCTCGCCGCGGGTGCAGGAGCGCAGCTCGTACTCGACGTGATGAAGGGCGAGGCCGACAACGGGTTTGCGCTGGTGCGCCCACCCGGGCATCACGCGGTCGCGTCTCATGCGATGGGGTTCTGCCTGTTCAACAACGTCGCGGTCGCGGCCGAAGCAGCGCTCGCGGCAGGGGCCCAGCGCGTGCTCGTGCTCGATTGGGATGTGCACCACGGAAACGGCACGCAGTCGTCGTTCTATTCACGGCGCGACGTGCTGTTCTGCTCGAGCCACCAGTTCCCGTTCTACCCAGGCAGCGGTGCGCCCACCGAGATCGGAGAAGGTGAAGGCGAGGGCTACACCGTGAACGTGGCGCTGCCCGGTGGCCAGGGCGACGCGGATTACGGCGCAGTCTTTCACGAGGTGTTTCTGCCCAGGGCGCTGCGGTACCGGCCTGACCTCATCCTGGTGTCGGCGGGGTTCGATCCACACCGGGCCGACCCACTCGGAGGCATGAACGTCACCGAGCGCGGCTTTGCGTCGATGTGCAGCGCAGTGAAGTCGCTCGCGAAAGAAGTCTGCGGGGGCAAGCTCGTGTTGATGCTCGAGGGTGGGTACGACCTCGACGGTTTGGCGCAGTCCGTCCACGCTTGTGTGGAGGTGTTGGCGGGCGCACGTACCGAGGATTTTCCGCATGGTGCGGGTCGTTCGGCGGTTCAGGCGATCGCTGCAACGTTGGGGGAATGACAGGGGCACCCCGAGGCGTTATCCACCGCCCCCTATGAGCCAGGCTGGGTACGTCCACGGGGGAACTGACGCTCGCGAAGTCGCGCGGCTCGAGAAGCAGGCTGACTTCACGGCCTCGTTTACCTTTCCCAGCGTCGACCTGAAGCCCGGTCAGCGCGTGCTCGATCTCGCCACCGGCGTCGGGGCGATGGGCGCGCGGTTGTTGCGCACGACCCCGGGAATTGCGCTCGTCGGAGTCGACCTCGCCGCAGGCCAACTGACCGCCGCACGCCAGAATCACCCCGAACTTCCCGTGCTGCGGGGCAACGCGATTCAGCTCCCTTTTCGCGACGCCACGTTCGATCGGGTGCACTGCAGTTGGCTGCTCGAGCACGTCCCTGACCCCGTGCCCGTCTTGAAAGAAGTGCACCGCGTGCTCCGCCCCAACGGCATGTGCCACTTCATCGAGGTCGACAACGCCACCTTCCGCGCCACGCCCGCCTGTCCGTCAGTCACCGAGGTGATGCGAAGGCTCAATGAGGCGCAGGCCAGGGGTGGGGGCGACCCCTTCGTGGGCCAGCACCTCGAGAACGAGTTCACCTCGGCCGGCTTCACCCGCTTCATGGTCGAGCGCCGCCCGCTGGTCGGTGACGCGAGCGACCCGAAGTTCTTCCAGAGCCTGGTCGACGAGTTCGCGGAAATCTTCGAAGGGCTCGACGAGTCGCTCGGCGAAGAGGCGCTCCCGCTCATCGCCAATGCCATCACCGAGCTGCGCCGCCTGCCCCAACTCGAGGGGGGCTCGCTTCAGTACACCCCGTCGATCGCCAGAGCGTGGCGGTAGGCGGCAAGAGGGGTAAGACAGGGGCATGCGGCTCATTGCGCTGTGTTGCACTCTCGTGTTGGTGGTCAGCGGCTGCGCGCCTCGTGAGCTTCACGTGACGATGAACGCCGACAACAACTCCGGCCAGAGCGGGTTTGCGGTGTTGATCGATCGCGGCACCGAGATCGACGTGGTCGTCGAGACCAGCGCTCCCGAGTTCGAAGGCGTGCAGAGCGTGCACCTGCACCGGGGCAACTGCGGCGAGGTCGAGATGATCTACGCCCACCTGTTCAACCTTGAGGTGCTCCCGAACACACCGGGCCGCGTGGGGAGCACCACCCGCGGGGTCGTCAAGCGGGACAGCGAGGAGAAGGTGCAGTTCAAAGACTTCGCAGGAGGCGACTGGCTCATCAACGTGCACGACGCGCGCGAGTTCCCGCTCTACGTGTCGTGCGGTGAGTTCGTCGCGAAGTGAACCGCTACGGCTTTTCGGCGGCCAACACCCGAAGGTAGAGCGCCTTGAGTCGAGCCTCGACTGCGCCGCACTGAGCGGGCGTCAAGACGCCTTCGAGGGCGCAGGCGCATCAGAGACAGGAGGCGGTGGTAGCGGCGCGATGGTCGGCTTGGCCGGCAGCGCCTCGACACTTGATTCTGAGGTGCTCGCGGTGACGGTGACGCTGGGCGAGACGTCGTCAGGTGAAGTGATGGATGGTCACGCGCTCACGGTGCAGGTGGGCCGCGCGGCGAGCTGATGGGACAGGCCTGCTCTGGGGAAGGCGGAAGGTCTGGTCGCCCAGCTTCCGGTGCGGAAATGAACTG
>JAYVFP010000224.1:0-33893 GCA_043773025.1 Archangium sp. | reverse complement strand
GGCTGCGGCGCCGACGCCGAAGGGCGCGGGTACTACACGTTCAATGACCCGGGCTCGAAGTCGGCAGCCAATGGCGCCGACACGCGGGAGAAGAACCGATTCTACATCGACGACAAGACGGGGATGCTCTTCCGCCCGGGGCTGCAGTTGCCGCCGGGGAAGATGTTCACCTCCGACGCTCGCTACGAAGTCTCTCAGGTCCGGAAGAACCAGTAGGAAGCGCCCATGCACTCACTGCTCATCGCGCTCGTGGCGTGTGCTGCGCCGCCATCTCCTGGCTCCTTCAGTGGCGCCGCCTTCTATGACGAAGCCTTCGTGCAGCCCTTGTCCGACGAGGCCTTGGCTACGCGGGGCTGGCCCTCTCTTGAGTTCCCGTCGCATGGCGTCGTGCTGGTCGACGACGGCGAGGTTGAGCGCTTCTCCTTCACGGCGACACGTGACTCGTCGGGGTTTGTGCTGACTCTGAAGGGGGCCGACGGCAAGGCTCAGATTCGGTACTGGCGTTGGCTGGACGCCGACCATGCAGCAACCAACCTCTGGGGTGGCGGCGAACGCATCGCAAGTCGCAAGAAGCCGACTCCCGCAGAGCGACGCGATGCCTACGGCGTGACACTTGCCTCTCGTCAGCTCGCGCCTGGTGCCTTCCTGCACAAGAAGTCGCTCGCATTCGAACTGCAAGCTGACGGGGGAGTCCGTTGGGGGCCAGCAGGGCGGGGCACGTTCTTCACCTGCCAGACAGAGTGCGCCCCCGATGCGCGCAACCACCTGTGCCTCAGGTTGGACAGCAACGGCTCGGAGTTCCTCTTTAGAGGCTCTGACGCCGGTCCTGAAGCGCTGCCGGTTCGTGCCTCCGACGCCTGTGGCGCGCGTGGATTTGCGGCAGGTGAGCCGCTGCCCATGCGGTAGCGAGGGACTTGACGGGCAGCCGCCCAACGCCTGCGAAGGTGGATTGCCACGGAGTGGCGGGCCACCGATTGACAGGTCTCTGAGTTCTGTGGTGTTCTATTTGTGAAGCTGCAGCGCACGATTGGGTTGGGTGCGGTCGGGAGTGAGTTGCGTCGCCTTCCAACCAAGCCAACGAAGCGAGCAGAGTCGTCACCCGCTTCTGGCCGGAGTCTTCACTGCGAACCGTCATAGGATTATTCATTGTCGTTGGAGTTGCGAGCTGTCGTTCAGAGGAGTCGCCTGGCTTGGCAGCGGCGGAACCCAACACGATTTCCGTCTATGAACCTCTCCTGACGGGCCGAGCGGATTTTCAGGTCGGCGAAGACTGCAGTGAGGTAGGCAAATCGGGCTGCTCCAGCGGAATTTGTCTGCACGCAAGTCCGAATCCGCGACGGGGGCACTTCTGCGCTCTCGCGTGTTCCCTCACAACAGAATGCCCGGTTGATTGGACGTGCAATCAGATTCAAGGAACTGCGGAGGCATTCTGCGTTCCGCCCTCCGGCTGGACTGGAAAGAGGGCGACGCCACGGCAGATCACGACAGGTCTCGCTCGTGACGCCGGTCCGCCTGAACCCACTGCTCCAATGAACAGCCCTGCGGATGGAGGGCCTCAGTGAATCCGCTCGTAAAGTATCTGCGGCTCGTCACGCTGACCGCGCTTTTCCTCCTCGCGCCCAACGCATGGAGCGGGATCCGTTATTGCTTGCCGTGGCTCGCTGAGAACCGTTGCTACAATTGTGACTGCGACGGACGGAATTGCGTTCTGATGACAGGATGTAATGGACCCGGCCCCTGTACACACTGCGAGGGTCTCCCTTCCGACCCAAACTGCAATAATTATGAGTATACTGACTTCGGGTGCGGAATCTGCACTCCAGGGAGCAACTGCGGCTCCTCGGCATGCGGCCAACCCACTTGCTCCGGAGTTGCCCAACCCGGTTTCGATGGGAGTGTTCCGCTGGCTCTCCCCTACTGCCAGGCGAAGTGTGCGCCTGCCGTCGACCCACCGCCCGTATGCAATCCGCGTCCGGGCCCTCGCGGAGCAGGGAAGCCCGGCGACCCCTACTCGGTAGGCGATCCCGTCGCGATCGCCTTCGACCAAGGCGTGACCGTTGATCGCTCAGAGGACTTCTTTGTCAGGACCACTCTCGGAGAGGTGCCCTTCATCCGCACCTACTACTCAGATGACCGGATGAGTCGAGGTGTGGTGACCGACGGTGGTGCCCTCCTTGACGGGGTCCCCAAGCCGTTCGGCAGCAGTCCGACTGACATCACCGCTCTTCGTTGGACCCACAACTTCATGGCCTTCGCGGATATTCGCCTCCAGCCAGATGGTGGCGGATTCTGGACCGTTCGCGCTCCGGACGGGAACCAATACAAGTTCGCGCCCTGCGCCGGATCGTCCTGCTGGGC
This sequence comes from Archangium sp., assembly GCA_043773025.1. Taxonomy (GTDB): domain Bacteria; phylum Myxococcota; class Myxococcia; order Myxococcales; family Myxococcaceae; genus Archangium_A. The sequence continues at coordinate 31,535 of JAYVFP010000224.1, read as the reverse complement.
CAGCGAGCGAAGCGACATGCCCGCGCGTGCCGTGCAACTCAAGAAAGTGTCGGGAACGCAGTTTCAACTCCTGACCGCGACTGGACGGGCCACCTTCGCTGCCCCCTACGCCGATGGCGGTTGGCTCTTCCTGTCCCAGTTGGAGACGCCCGAAGCTCAGGTGTTTGCACAGGTTACCTATGCCACACCCGACGCGGGGTCGTGCACGCCGGCTCCGGGGACCTCTGGCGTCCCATATGTCGCGAATGTTGCTGTTCCGGGTGGCTCGAGCCTCGCCTTCAACTATACGCGGCTTCAGAACAACACCTCCGGGGCATACGAGTGCGTCGTCAGTGGTGTTGACCTGCTCGCCGGCACTCGCGTTCCGGCGGTGCGCTACACATACACCAACGGCGCCTCCGGCTTGTTGGCGTCCGTGCGGGCTCCCCTCAGTGATGGGGGCGCGTGGCTCGCTGAGAGCTACGGATACGACGGCGGATTCTCTGTCGTACGCAACGGGACCGTTCTGGTGTTCCACGCCAATACGAGCGTGGACGCGGGCTGGGACCTCTCCGGCAGCTATACCCTCTCGCCAGCGAGCCCAGACGCTGGCTACACGTGTCCTGCGAACACCTGCTGCTCCTCGGGCTACGCTCGCACGGTGGGGTTGCCCGCGGCTCAGTTCGGCGACGGGAGTTCAACCAGTGCTGGGTTGAGTCGAGTCGCTGCCTTCACAGTGTCTCGAGGGCCGAGCGTCCCAGCATTGACGGGTCCCTTGAGCATGACCGAAACCTGTTCTGGAGCGGGTTGCTCGCCGGGAACGACCACTTGGCTGTCTCGAAGTCTCTCCGATGGCGGATGGGGCCAGCAATGCGGCGATACAAGCCCGACCTATCTGGCCGGATATCAGGACAAGCGCGGCAACTGGACGACCTGGCCAGCCAGCCCGGGGATGAACGGCCGACTGGAAGTGAAGGCGAGCCTGCGCGGTGTACCCAACAACGACGCGGGGAGGCCCGTCGAGCCCTCTGCGCTGGAACGGACCGACTACGGCGTAGCGTACTTTCAAGGCGCTATTCAGACGATTTCCACCGAGTCACAAGCCTCAAGTCTTATCCCGAGCACCGGCTTGAAGACCACCTCGTACGTTCGCAATTCGGTAACAAACCAAATTACTAGCGTCGACGTCGCCGGATTTTCGCTTGATTTGAACAATTCTCGCATCTCGCGATTTACATGCACCTCCTATGAATATGACGCCAACGGTCGGCTCTCGAGGCTTGCGGGTCCGTGCGCACCGTCGGGATTGAGTCCTTGTTCTCCGACCTCTCCCTCGACTGAATACGTCTACGATTCTGTTGCCGGAACCTTCTCTGCCGGCCGTCTCGCGACCTTGACGCGCCGCTACAATGGTGGCGCCGGCGCACTCGTGACGAAGTTCGAGAACTACACAGCACTGGGTGATCCTCAACGCATCACCGACGAGAACCTAGTTGAGACCAACTACACCTACGTAGGCCACCAGGTCGCCACCCGTTCGGTGACCACGGATGCCGAAGTGCAGACGTGGGCGTATGGTTGGGAGAACGAGAAGCTCACATCGATCAAGTATCCAGAAGGCAATCAAGATATATTCTGCTATCAAGCAACCACGAATCCGAGTTGCAGCGGAGCATGGACTGGCCGCCTGACCTCGAGAACTCGGTACGATTCTACGGGGACGAACTGGAGCGAGCGCGTCGAATATCTCTACTGGCCCGACGGCACCCTTCGGAACGAGAAGAGATCAGTCTGGAACGGCTCGAGCGCCGACTATCGCTTCGAGCAAGGTTTCGCAGCGGATCCGCATGGTCGCCGCAGTCAAGTCACGACCGGCTCTGGCGGAGGCAGCTTCACTTCGGTACGCGGCTACGACTCCGCTGGCAACGTCTCTGCGATCGGTGCGCCCTACGGCAGTCTGACTTATGGTTCGCCACCGCCCTTCTGCTCAGCCGGTGGAGGGTTGGTTAGTTCAGTTTGTACAGTCCTTTCCTATGATGCTGCGGACAGGCTCGCTCAAGTCGATCAGAAACCTGACCCCGCAAGCTCACTGGTTCGTCGCGCGTGTATCGATTACGACGCGCAAGGAAATGTCAAGCGCGTGACCGCTGGTTGCCTGACTTCGGATGTGTGCGCCAACGGGAATGGAACTGGGCTATCGACGTGCGCTGGAATCGCGTCGACCGACTATGTCACGGACGACTTCGGAAACGTGGTGCAGGTCAGCCTGCCTGGCTCGCTCAATGGCACGTCGGTCGGCGTCTTGCGTCTCGAATACGACGTCGCTGGAAACTTGATCAAACAACAAACTCAACAACAGCGGAATTACGTTCCGTCCCGCTTCGTGCAGCATACCTATGACCAGCTCAATCGACGGACGGTCAGCAAAGAGGTCCGGTCCGCGACGCCATATGCGATGGAGACGTCACATGAGATGGCGAGGTGGAGCTATGACGATGACGCGACCGCGATCGCAGACCCCTTTGTCGGCTGCGCTGCTATGCCCCAAATGACGAAGGGACGCCTGCGCGCAACACGCGACCCCGTGTTCACTCGCTGGTTTCAGTACGACGCGCTGGGACGAGTCGTGAAGGAGATTCGCGTGCCGAACGGCGCCACCGATTGCTCCGGGCAGGTAACCCTCACGAACACCTGGTCCCCTAACGGAAATCTCACATCGATGACCTACGGTTACGGCAGGAAGGTGACCTACGTCTACGGCAGCGGAGCACTCACAGACCGAGAATCGAGCGTCCAGGTAAGCGTCTTTGCCGGCGACGGCGGAGTCAGCGCGCGTTCCATTGCAACAGCGGTCAAGTGGGAGCCCTTTGGCGGGGTGCGCAGCTACACCATGCAGTTCCCAGTCAGCGCGAACTCAGCCACTGTCGAGAACGAAGTCGGGGCTGCGTCGACGATGGCGGTATCGGCATGTCCGACCTCTGCGGCCAGCGAGACGAATGACCGGACGGGCAGATTGCGGAGCATTCGAGTCTGGGACTCGGCCACCAACATCTACCGGCGTACCTACGTGTGGCGGGCCGACCAGGTCGAGCGAATCGACTCGTGCTACAAAGGCGGACCGGATGTGATTTCCGAAGTCTACAGCGCTGATGCGGGCAGCCCGTTCGGCTACGACGGAATGGGGCAACTCCTCGGAGTGCTGAATCCCAATTTCGACAGCAACGGTGGGCCGATGCGTAGGCGCCAATACACTTACGACTCGCGAGGAAACATGACCGGCGCTGTCTTGGACCAGTACGGTTTTGGCTACGCGATGCAATATGACGGTGGGAGCCAGGCCCGCGACAGACTCTCTCGCATTCAGGGCAACCTCGACTCGATGAACGTTGTCGACGTTCGCTACGACAACGACGGTCGCGTAACTGGACTCAGTGGAGTCGCAGACTCCTCCGGTGTTGCACCGACCCTCCAACTGTCTTGGGTCTCGGATTCGTACAATCAGGTTGGGCCCGGCGAAGATATCGTGTTGCGCGCCTCTACTCGGAGCGCCGGAGGGACTGGGAATGCGATATTCACGTACTACTACGACTCGGCCAATCGTCGGCAGCTCAAGGTCTATCCGGCGAATAATGTCAGCGATGTTTTCCTCTACGACACCGGCCACCAGTTACTCGAGGATCGGGGTAACTATTCCATGTGGACGGGTGCTCCTTACCCCATTGATGAGTACGTGTGGCTCGGCGGGAAGCCCATCGCCGTCTACCGCGCAAGCCTCGACTCAAGCTTCAAGCACCAGGCGGACGACACTGGCTCATGCACACGCATGGGCGACGGAGTGAACTGCGGTATCTACTTCCTCGTGACGGACCACATCGGCAAGCCGGTCGTCGTCCTCGACGGCTCGCGGCGGATCGCCGGAGCGGGAGAGTATGAGCCCTACGGACACGTCAATCGGGTCCAGTGGTGGAGCTCAACCGCTCACCCTTACACGACGGGAGGCGAGAGCTGGAGTCCTGCCCAGTATGTAAAGTTCCGGCAGAAGAAGCTCGGCATGGAGGTGAGCTTCCGCGCTCACTTCCCGATGGTGGACACGGACCAGGACTGCAATGGAAACGTTCGAGAGGGGCCTTCCCTCTGGAACAGCGACGACACCGTCATGCACGAAGTCGTGGGCGGTTACGCCCGCGGTGACCAGTGGACGAATTGGTACCAGTCGCAAGTCGACTCGAGCGCACCCGCATGGGGAACGATTGTCCTGCGCTGGGGCACGAATCTAGGCAACTGCAACCCAACGAATTGCAACATCGCCTGCAACTCTTCTGCAACCTGGCCATACAGCGGGTTTGTTCTGCGCGAGTACGAGTACAGGCGGTTCGAAAGCGGAGCGACCCCTTACTTCCCTGCACTCCGTTTCCCCGGCCAGTACTACGACGCAGAGACTGACCTTCACGAGAACTGGAATCGCTACTGCTTCCCGTTCGCGGGGCGGTACCTCTCTCCTGAGCCGATGCTTCAATCTCCTAATTTTCTTCGCGGTGTGGCTCAGCAAGGGCGGTCGCTACCAACCTATGCGTACGCAAACAACAATCCATTGCGGTTTCAGGATCGAGACGGGCGCTTCGCTGGACTACTGCCCTTCTTGGTGGCGGCGGCAGATGCGATCGGGCTCGACATCGGGTTGGGCGCTTTAGCGGGTGGGCTTGCAGTCGGGGGCGCAAACAGCTTGCCGGGTCAGCCGGGAGGACCGCAATTGGCGGATGATCCACCGTCGGGGGAGCCCGCCAGCATCGGGGGCACGTCGGGAGGTTCTTCCCCTGACCCAACTCCCGATCCTTCTCCGGGGGGCGCCGCGTGTGGTGGACGCGGCAAGTCGGACCGCGAGTGCAGAAAGATCCACGATAATCTGATCAAGGTTTGCGAGGATTGGCTCCTCGAGAGAGAGACCGAGCGTCGTCGCTCGCGAATCAAGTACATCTGCGTCCAGTGCACCCAGAATGCCTACCTGGAGTGCTTGGACCCCGGACGTGGTACAAGGGCAAACGCGGAGTATTGCGAAAATCTTTTGAGGAACCTATGAGCGAGCCGCTCGACGGAGTTGTGAGCTACGGGATGGGTCTGGCTGCCGCGTTCGAGGCGATGCAGGAATTCAAGGCTTTGATAGCTGGCGCGTCAGATGAGGAACTGGAGCAAAAGCTCAAATACTTTCTGAATGTGAGCGCTGAAACACGCCTACTTGCTGAGATTGGGGAGCTAATACTTTACGCATGGCTTGAGGCGCGTCCTTCCAGCGAAATCGCTCGACGGATCCTTGTTGGCGAGTTGGTCCTGTTGGGGCGTGGGCGGGAAGCAATTGAAATGGAGGATGGGGGAGCGGTCGGCGCGCTCAGTACCCCTGAGGACCGAGCGGAACGTCTCAAGAGAAATCTCGCGCGATCTGGCCCAGAGTTGGGGTTCGACCCGCCCCCAACATGAATCCCAACTGTAATGTTCACCTCGGGTAGGCGACGGTCGTTCCGGAAGCCTTCCGCTCGAAGGCTTGTCGATGACCTCTTCCTGCCCCCGGGTGGTGTTGGGAGTGCTCTCGTTAGCGCTCGCGGGTTGCCCTAACTCTTCGAGTTCCGAGCGGGCGAGCGCCACGCCCGAAGCGGGCGGTTTGGCGATGCGGACGTTCATCTAGAGCAGAACGACTCAAGAGGCTCCGGCGCTCTTAGCCGCGAAGATCTGATTCCGGTGGTCTTGGCGAGTCGCAGAAGAGTCATTCCGTGTTTCCAGGACACTGCCGATTGCTCTGCCAAGGTCCGGTTCCGCGTCTGGCCGGTGATCGTGGCGAAGCTGGTCGATGCACCGGAGTTCGAGGCCAAGACGTTGTTCGATTGGCTCGTGGGCGGGGCGCCAGCGGGCACATACGAGCCCGGGCAACTGCGCACGCTGCAACGGCGGGTGCGCGATTGGCGCGCGACGGCGGGCCCGGACAAGGAGGTCTTCTTCGCGCAGCATCACAAGCCAGGTGAGGCGATGCAGACGGACTTCACCCACGGCACCGAGTTGCAGATCACAATCGCGGGCGCGGCTTTCCCGCACCTGCTGTGTCACCCGGTGCTCCCGTACTCGAACTGGGAATGGGTGACGGTGTGCCAGTCAGAGTCGATGGCGGCGATCAGACGCGGCGTGCAGGCCGCGCTGTTTCAACTGGGCCGCGTGCCGACGTGGCATCAGACGGACAACTCGACCGCAGCGACGCACGACTTGGCGAGCGGGAAGCGGGGCTTCAACGACGACTACCGCGCCTTCGTCGAGCACTTCGACATGAAGCCGCGGACGATCGAGGTGGGGAAGAGCAACCAGAACGGCGATGTCGAGGCGCTCAACGGAGCGCTGAAGCGACGGCTCGTGCAGCACCTTTTGCTGCGTGACAGCCGCGACTTCGAGTCGGTGGAACTATACGAGACGTGGGTTGTAGACGGCAGCCCAAATCCGACTTCGTTTGACAGTTGAGGTCGAGCGGCAATCCGATCGAGGACAGCGCGAGGGTGGCAGGGATCACCACCCTCGCGAAGCCGATCAGTGCTTAGGCTTGCGTGACTTCGTGCTGGGTGTTGCTGGTGGTTCCTTCTGACGCCAGGACTCGCCCTCGATGTCGAGGACGTGGCAGTGCTGGACAAAGCGATCCACGAGAGCCACCACCGACGCCGCCCCGGGGAAGATGGCGCCCCACTGCTTGAAGGGCAGGTTGGTGCTGATCACGGTTGAGCGCCGCTCATGGCGTCGGCTGATGATGTTGTAGAGCAGGTCGGCCGAGCGGCTGTCGCAGGGGACGTAGCCAATTTCATCGAGTTATGTGGAGCTGCACATAACTCGATAAATGGTGAGCCCGCAGAAATGTGGAGCCGTTGCGGAGCGGTCGCGGGGCAAAACTAAGGACGCCGTTCAACGCCACATTAATGGGGGAGCGGGGCGCTACAGAGCTTCCAGCCATTCAAGAATGGAGGCGCTACTCCTCCACGCGGCGGGAACTGACGACCGCCTTCCTATGGGTTTGGCTTTCGCGATCGCCCTTCTCTTCGTTTCGAGATCAACGGTCACGTACCTATTGGTCGTGTTCACGCTGGCGTGCCCAAGCCACCGACCGATCGTCGCGAGGTCAACGCCCGAGTGAAGAAGATGGACCGCTGTGCTGTGGCGCATGCTGTGCGGGTGGAGCCGCTTTCCCACCAGCGTCGGCGAGGTGGCCTGCGCCCGCGTGCAGTACTTGCTGAGGATGTAGCGGACGCCGAACCGAGTCAGCGGATCGCGCCGGTGATTCCGGAAGAGCGCTTCATGCGAAGCCGGGTCGAGGCCCTGCTGCGCCAAATAGTCGAGCAGGATCTCGGCGGTCTGAGGCCAGAGCGGGCAGAGTCTCTCCTTCCTGCCTTTCCCGACAAGGCGTGCCTGGAAGGGGCGGCGGAGTTGGAGGTCGCAGGGGCGAACGTCGAGAATTTCTTGAACTCGCGCGCCGGTGTTGAACATGGCGACGAGGAGCGCGTAGTCGCGCCGCCCGTCAGCAGAGCACCGATCAATCGTGCCGAGCACCGCCTGCAACTCCTCGTACACGAGGTACTCGATGGCCCGCGTGCGCGCTCGCTTGAACGGGATTGCGAGAATCCGCTGGCAGCACTCCAGTTGCTCGGGTTGCCTGGTGGCGACGTGGCGGAAGAAGGAGTGAATCGCCGCGAGGCGCACGTTGCGCGTCGCCGGCGTATTCCGTCGTTTGGTTTCCAGGTGCTGAAGGAAGTCGATGACCAGACGGGGCTGAATGTCCTCGATGTCGAGCTCGGCCACTGGCTTCGATCTCCGGGTCGCGAGGTAGCGGAGGAGAAGCGAGAGGCTGTCGCGGTAGCTGTGGATCGTATGGGGGCTCATCCCGCGTAGACGTGGGAGATGATCGGCGAAGAAGTCGCGAAGCGCCCGCGCGAGAGGATTTGGACGAGCGGCGGTCATGACCTCGCTCCCACCTGCGGAATGACGAGCGCAGAGTAGTGGCGAGCAAACCTCTCACTGGCCAGGGCGGCGAGGGAGTCGACGAACGGCAAGTAGTGCTCCGTCGACGCGATGGACACATGGCCCATGTAGGCCGCGAGGAAGGGCAGTTTCGCCTGGACGTCTACGCCCGCTCGGTACCAGCGCAGAAGGGCGTGAACGGCGAACGAATGACGGAAATCGTGGAGCCGTGGCACAGCACCGGCCGGAGTGAGGATCTCCGCCTGGTGCAGGAGCTGACGGAGTCCGTAGCCGAAGCCGGCGCCCGAGTAGGGGCGCCCAGTCGTTGCGCAGGCGCTCCACCAATTCGCCAGCAGTGGTGCTTCCAGAGAGGCGCCATGGCGTCGACGCCGACGAATCACGAGGTACGCATCTAGCTCTCGAGCCGCGTCTGCCGACAGTGCGACAAGACGGGACTTGTAGAACTTGGACACGCGAATCAGCAGCGTCCGCTCAACCGGGTCGTAGTCGCCGATCGTCAATCGAACCAGCTCCCGACGCCGGAGGCCCGCGGTGTAGAGAAGAACGATGCCGAGGCGAAAGACCTCTCTATGGAAAGGAGAGCCGAACGTCGGCTCAAGCCCGTCCGCCGCCTTGAGCAGTCGCGCGACCTCACGCTCGGTGAGGATGTACGCAGGGGAAGCCTGGTGCTTTCGCGGAAACTGCGCGACGTCGGGCACGAAGCACAGCGGCTGAGTGCGTTGCCGGTAGAGACAGAGATTCCTCGCGATCCGCATCCAGTTGCGCCGAACGCCCGAGACGAGATGGAGGTACGTCCCGCACCAGCGCGCAAAGTTGTCAGCAGTAAGATCTGCGTGACCGCCTCGCCCAAGCAGGAACGCGTCGAGATGCTCGAGGACCCTGCGCTCGATCGAATAGCGCCTCCCGAGTACTTCCTTGAGATCCAGGTAGCGCTGGATGATGGGACCGACGACGGAGCGAAACGATCGGCGCGCGCTCATCGCCGAACCTCCGGACGACGCTCGTTGGCCCGGGCCGATGGGAGCGGCAGGGCCACATCGCGAAGGTCCTCGATCGAGAGCCGCAGGTACATGCAGGTGGCCTCGGCGCTGCGATGGCCGAGCAGATCTCCGATGCTCTTGAGCGAGGTGCCCCGCCGGAGCAGGTGAACGGCGAGGGAGTGCCGCAGGCAATGTGCGCCCTGGAAAGCAATGTCGAGACCGCTTCTTCGAGACCACGCTTGGAATGCCTCGCTCACCGCCGTGGGCTTGATCCGGCCGGCAGGCGCGCGGCAGCGGAGGAAGACCTCTCGGAGTGGCAATCGAGGGCGGTCGTGGCGCAGGTACGCAATCAGGGCTGCTCCCACTTCATCGGTTAGCGGCAACATCTGCGGCGTGCCCGTCTTCCGCTGGGTCACGTGCAGGCGACGAGAACGCCAGTCGATGTCATCGAGCTTGAGGCTCGCAATGTCGCTGCTTCGCAGGCCGTAGGTGACGATGAGAAGAAAGATCGCGTAGTCGCGCCGACCAATCGGCAGTGAACGATCGATGGAGCGAATGAGGGCGCGAACGGTCTCCCACGGCAATGAGCGAGGGAGTCGCTCCCCTCGGTAGACGCGAGCTGTGTCGATGCCTCGGTCCAACCCGGTCGGAGCATCTCCCTCCGTGGCCAGGAACCGAAGGAACCCTCGAAGCTGCGCGACCACATGCTGAAGAGCAGGTCGGCCCACCCGTCGGCCGGAATCCCGAACGAAGACCTCGATCTCACGAGCAGTGATGTGCGAAAGCTGCTCGGGCCTGGTCTCGAATCTGAGGTGTGCCAGGAACCGAGTGGCCGTGGCGGCGTGCTGAGCCGTCGTCGACAGGGCGAAGCCGCGCACGCCGCGAAGAAACGAAGCATACGCCGCGGCCTTCGCCCCGATTCGAGTAGGAGTCGGTGCCTCGAAGGCGCCCCTGCTGTCGAAGAACCGCTCGAGGCAATGCACCAGCGCGGCTCGATCACCATCGTCCTGCGAGTCCGATGGCGCGAAAGCACGCAGTCGCTCGCGCGTCAGCCCGCTGAGCGTCGAGATCCCTGCTCGACGCAGCCGGCGGTCAAGAGACGGTGCGGTGCCGATGTGCCGGCGAATAGGACCGGGCGGGTATCCAAGGCTCTCCATCCAGGAGGCGTAGTCATCGAGAACCGTGCCGAGAACCGGCAGCGACAAGAAACGAGCGTGGACCCGCGGAAACAATTTCGTGAGCATCGAGATCTCCTCGGCAGCGGTGCCGAAAGCGGCACCGCTCGAAGGTCTCGTAATGTGAAGTGGAACGCGAAAGCCCGGGGCGCCACTCGGGGAGTGTCGCAACGGCTCCACATTTCTGCGGGCTCACCATTTATCGAGTTATGTGGAGCTGCACATAAATCGACGACATCGGGTACATCCAGCAAGACAGAGATGAGATGGAGGTGCTCTTCACCTTTCTCGCCGAGCGCTACGAGAGACGCAGCGTGATCATCACAAGCAACCTCGTCTTCTCTCAGTGGGACAAGATCTTCAAAGACCCCATGACGACGGCCGCCGCGATCGACCGCGTCGTGCACCACTCAGTCATCCTCGAGATGAACGGTCCGTCAGTGCGCAGCGAGGTGGCGGCGCAGCGAGAAGAAGCCGAGCGGAAGATCCGAAAGCCGGAGGCTGACGCTTGAGGCGATCTCGACCGACGGGAGGAGGTCGCTACCGCCCTACGACGAAGGAGTGAAGTCAGGTCAACCGATGGGGAGGTGTAATTGTCCTCGATGGGTACGAGTAATTGACGTCGGGCAAAGCAGGTCCTTACCTACCCGGATCCTGGCAATGCGCCCTCAAGGTCGAGTGAGCCCAGTCGTACCTCTCTCCTGAGCAGCCTGGTCGTAAGCGGTAGAGCTCAACAGGGGCTCTCGATGCAGACCTACGCCTACGCGAGCAACAACCCGCTCAACAGGACCGACCGCGATGGCCGCTTGGATATCCCGATGGGGAATGGGACCACCTTCAGTTGGCCGGACCCAGCGTCGCACGCGCGCTGATCGCGCTCGGGGGATCTGAGCCACGACGCGGAGGTGACGCCAGAACCGCCTCTACTCGGGCGGCTGGCGAGGTGCTTCCAACTTGAGTAACCCTCTTCCGAACGCTCATGCTCCATCTCGCCCGCGGTGCGGACGCGGCACTGCGCCATGGAGTGAGAAGAAATTTGACTGTGCCTGCGCGTCAGGTATCCTTAAGTTGTCCGATAGATTAAGTAGATCGGATAATAGGGATTATGTAAACTAACCGGCCAATCCGCCCACGGGTTCTCGGCTGGTGTTTTGAGGATCCTGAGGCGATTTCTCGGGCCTCAGAGGTCGCCGACTTCCTCCCGGATCCGCTTGAGCCGCTTCACCAGGGCCGACGCGCGTTTCTGTTGATCGACGCTCTGCCCGGCTCGCTTCTGCACCCAGCGAATGATGTCGGTGAGCGCCTCGTCGGGATCGAGTGGTGCGTCGCCAGGCGTCGTCAGTGCGATGCGGTAGCGGGTCTCAAGCTGGGTCAGCGCAGCTCGGTACTCCTTGCCCACCGTCTCGAGGGTGATCTCCGTGTACCGAAGGGTCATCCGGTAGTCCCGGTGGCCCAGCAGCTTCATCACGCCCATCAAGCTCATGCCGGCGTTCAGGAGCGTCGTTGCGTACGTGTGCCGCAGCCGATGCGTCGTGAGACCGTCGGGAATGGCCAGCCCCTGCGCAGCTTCGTCGAGCGCAGCCTTCAGGTGCAGGTGGCGCGTCTTTCGGCCGCGAATCGTCTCGATGAGCAGCTCGCGTTCGCTGCGGCCGCTGCGCTGGAGGTTCTCGACGACGGTCAGCGTGCGCTCGTCCAGCGGGACCAGGCGCTCGTTGTTGAGCTTGCCCAGCGGCACCTTGAGGAAGACGTTGCCGACGTCATCTTTGCGGACGCAGTCGATGGTGAGGCTCGAGAGTTCGCCAACGCGGAGCCCGGTGTTCCGCATGACGAGGAGCGCCTGTTGGTACGGGTCCTCTGAGCTAGCGAGGCGCTTCTGCAGCTCTTCGTCGGTGTCGGGAGCGATCGGCCTCGGGAGGTACACTGGGAGCTTCGGCAGATCCGATGGCCGGATGAGCGCGTCGGCGTCGGCATCGAGGAGCCCGGAATCGTTGAGCGCGCGCAAGTACACGCGCACCGCGACGATCACGTTCATCCGTGTCGCGGGCGCCTGGCCACGTTCGGCGTGGAGGTACTGGAGCCACTGCGCCACCTGTCCGCGGTTGAGCGTCTGAATCGCGATGTCGTTGTGATCGAGCCAGTTGTGAATCAGGCGGAGGCTCTGGCGGTAGTGGCCGCAGGTCGCTGGCTTCAAGGTCGGCCGCAGCGACTCAAGGAAGTCTTCGGCGGACTCCGCCAGTTCCTGTCGGCGGACCCGCAACCAGCCCGAGTCGAAGCTGATGAGCTCGCGGGCGCGAAGCCAGTCGATGTACCGAAACAGGATGTAGCGGTAGCCGTTCCTCGTCGTTGCGAGGATCGGCTTCTCGGCCGGGTTCGCGAGGAAGCGATCGACATCGGTCCTCGTGAGGCTCTCGAGCCAGCGATTCTTCCGCTCCATCCAGCCGTGAAAGAGTCGGACCGCAGCTTTCCCGTGGCGCCCTTCCGGCGATGCCAGGAAGTCGAGCGCCACCTGCGGCAGGAGGATCACGTGCGGGCGGGTCATCGGCCCGACCTGTAGCGGCGCTGAATGCTCGTCGACGCGCGCCGGTACTCGGCGGCGATGTCGGTCATCGCGAGGTTAATGTACTGCAGCGTCGTCTCCGCCTGTGCGTGGCCCATCATCCGCTGGAGGATCGGCAGCCTGACGCCAGCGCGAGCCATGTCGGCGCCGAATGTGTGACGGAATCGGTGAGCGTTCGCGTTACTAAGTTCTGCGTCGCGACGCCTGTAGCGGAACAGACTTCGCAGCCCCGCAGTCGTCATCGGTTGCCCTCGGTGCGGTCCCTTGAGCACGACAAAGAGCTGCTGAGTCGTCGACGCCTCGGGGCGCTCGAGGTCCAGGTATCGTCCCAGCAACCGGCGGAGCAGCTCGGGAATCGGCATCGCCCTCTCCTTCCCGCCCTTGCCGCGGACCCGCAGGCGGAGCTCGTCGAGCGTCAGGTCTCCGCGCTCAAGCAGCAGGACCTCGAGGGAGCGCAGCCCGCACAGCAGCATCATGTAGACGATCGCCAGGTCGCGGTACCGACGGAGACCGTGGATGAAATGCCGGACCTGACTTCGGGTGAGAGGCTCGATCAGCGTGCGAGGGACCTTCACGCGCAGCGCCACGCGTCTTTGCGGCCGAAGTGAATGGAGGCCGAGGTTCTTGTCGCGACCAGGACCGCGGTAGTGCCCGGAGGTACTCGCCCGCTCGGGCTCTTTGCCGCTTACGAACCGGATGAGGAGCTTGCAGCTCGAGAGCCTTCGGTTGATGGACCGGGGCTTTGCCTGCTCCTGCCGCTGCACGCCGACGTACTCGAGTAGCCCGCGCTCACCGACGTCGGCGAGTTGGTAGGGCGTCGTCGCGAGCCAGCGGAAGAAGACGACGAGGTCGTGCGCGTAGGCGCGAACCGTTCGCGGCGAGAAGCCGCGCTGCGTGACGGTCGCGAGGAACGCATTTGCGTGGACGACGAGCTCGCCCTGCCCGACCACGCCGAACAATCCGTTCGCCCCAACCCGTGCCGAGTACGTCGCAGTGATGGTTCCTGTCGTCATTCCCGAAGTGATGCGCGCCAGGCCAGGCGCTGAACAGAGAGGTCAGTGACAGTGGCCCAACGAAGACCACTCAAGCCCTCGTGCCCGCTCAGAGAATCGCGCGAGGCCGGCCCGTGACATCGTCAGCCTGCAGCAGCGGAGTCCTGCGCGCCCTCGCGATCCGACAGGCGGACGACGAGCATTCGTCGGAGTTGGCGATGGAGGCCGGCTCGTGACAGTTCCTCGGCTTGGCTCAGCAAAAGCATGAATTCGTCCACGCTCTCGGTCAGTTGCACAGGGAGGCCGCCCCGTGACAATCCTCCTGGCTCACTACTTCTGCGGGCCCGGCTCGTCCTCTGCCGAACTCGTTCATCGGCTCGTGCCTCGGCGAGATCGTCTCGCCGCCGACGTCGTGCCCCAGAGGCGCGCCTTGCCAGACGACAGGAGCGCGAGCAGGTCCGTTGGGTCTTCAGCGCCGACGCACCAGGGTGGAACCAGCGATGGCACTCCGAGCAACGTCGACGTTGAGGAAGAACCATGGCGGCACGGTGCGCGAACGCGCGCTTGTCGCGACTTCCTGACTGAGCAGCTCATGGGAAATTGGAGACGCAGACCACCGGAACGCGCGCTACCGCTTGACTCCCCCATCGCGGCGACCGATGCCTGTCGGAGCAACCCCACCAGGAGCGCACATGGCGTTCGAGATTCTGATCATCGTCGCGCTCGTGATCGCCAATGGCGTGCTCGCCGGCGCCGAGATCGCTGTCATTTCCGTACGTCCGGGTCGGCTCCGCGAACTCATCGAAGGCGGCAGCCGCGCCGCACGGGCGACGCTCGCACTCAGGGAACACCCTGAGCGCTTCTTTGCCACGGTGCAGGTGGGCATCACCGTTGTGAGTGCGACGGCGGGCGCCTTTGGCGGCGCCACCTTCGCCAACGACTTCGCGCCGCTGCTCGAGCGCATCGAGTTCATCGCGCCCTGGGCGCACCAAATCGCGCTCGCCGTGGTGGTCACGCTGATCTCCTATCTGTCCCTTGTGTTGGGCGAACTCGTACCCAAGTCGCTCGCCCTCAAGGGCGCGGAGCGCTACGCCCTGCTCGTTGCGCGGCCTCTATTGGCGCTCTCGCTGGTGATGCGGCCCCTCATCTGGTTTCTGACCGTCAGCTCGAACGTCGTGCTGAGGCCCTTCAAGGACCAGACGAGCTTCGTCGAGTCGCGGATCTCCACTGAGGAACTGGTGGAGATGGTGTCGCAAGCTACGCACTCCGGCACGTTGAATCCTGACGCCGGCCAGATTGCCGCGCGCGCGTTGGATCTGCCGAGCCTGGTGGCAAGCGACGTGATGGTGCCGCGCACGAGCGTGGTCTCGATTGCCCGAGGCGCCTCGCGAGAGGAGCTGCGGCGAGTGCTGCTCGAGAACTCGCACAGTCGCTTCCCCGTTGTGGAGGGGGGCCTCGACCACGTCGTCGGCTACCTGAGCATGAAGGACGTCTTGACGATGGCGTGGGAGGAGGCGCTTTTCGTGCTCGAGGATCTCATTCGCCCCGCGTTTTTCGTCCCACTCAACAAGAGCGCAGTGGAACTGCTGTCAGAGATGCGCTCGCGTCGAGTGCCCTTCTGCGTCGTGGTCGACGAGCATGGAGGCATGGCGGGGATCGTCACGCTCGAGGATGTGCTGGAAGAGTTGGTGGGCGAGATCTTCAGTGAGCATGAGCGGCAGGCGCCCGAGACCTATCGTCGGGAGCCTGACGGTTCGATCATCGTTCGCGGCAGCGCTCCCATCCGCGATCTCAACAGGGAGCTGGCGCTCAGACTCCCCGAGGGCGACGAGTGGGTGACCGTCGCTGGGCTTTGTCTCGCGTTGGCCAAGCGCATCCCCGAGGTCGGCGACAAGCTGGTCGCGGAGGGCGGCTACGAGTTCGAGGTGATCGAGGCGTCACCACGGCGGGTGCGCTCCGTCAGACTTCGCCCGCCCGCTCATGGGGCCTGAACGCACCAGGGCGTAGAACCACTGTTCCATGGTTCGTGGAAAGCGAGGGTCAGCGCGTCGATCGTCACCATCGTCGTGTGAAGCACGTAGGCCGGCTCCACGAGGTCTCTGAGTTTCTTGCGGTATTGCTCGTAGTGCCCCCAGGCTCCATCAGCGCGCTGAGCGCTCAAGAGGTACTCGATGCCCTGCCGGTAGGCAGGCACGCCCGTGAACCGGAGTTCACGCAGGCATGCCACGAGCTCAGCGACGAGGTCTGGGTCGCTCTTCGCGATGCGCATCTCGACCAGCACGGGAAGCGTCTCGAGCAGATAGCGCTTCTCTTCGACCGTGAAAGGGTCCGCGTCGAGCCGGTCGCCGTACTCGTAGGGACCGAAGACCTCATGGGTGAGGTCGTAGATTTCCCGTTTCTCCAGCGCGGCCGGAGCAACCCGGCGAGCGATGACCCCAGTCGCGAAGGCAGCCGCCAGCGGGAACGGCTCGCTTAATCCGAAGTGGCGGTAGTACCAGGCGAAGACCATCCGTTGATGGACTCCGCGCTTTTCCATGTGCGCGTTGAGTCGCGCATGAATTCTGGAGATCTCCTCGCGGTATCGGGTGGTGTCGAGGGCCATTCCCTCCATCAACAACGCGATGCGCAGATAGCTCGTGGCGTCCTGCTTGAACGCATCGTCCGAGTTGGTCGCCATGTCGTGGTAGGCGGCGTCTGAGGTGATCTCCGTGAGGCGCCGAACCTTGGCCATGAGCGCGGGCCGCTCCGCCTCGCCTGCGATGCGGTAGAGCCTCGAGTACGCAGTCAGCGCCTCGGCAAAGTGCTTCTTGCCCTTCTGCCCTCGTTCTCTGAGCCGCACAGGGTCGACGGTGAGCGCGTCGATCCACGCCCTGGCTTTGCGAATGGCCAGAGCGTAGTCGGCACGCCTGGAGACCAGGAGGCGTGCTGTCGTCTCGCATTCCTCTTTGCTCTCCCGCCTGTGTTTCCACGCGACGCCCCCGACAATGACGAGCATCGCGAGGGCCGCCAGACTCCACTTGAGAGACCGTCTCAAGGGCAGGCGACGTTGATGAGTCCCGGCGTCCCTCGGTCTCCGGCGCCGCCGCCGTACCGCACGCTCGTAGGCGTGTCGCAGACGCCCGCGTCGGCGAGGTCAACCTGCTGAGAGGCACCCGAGCGCGAGCTCGAGTACGAAATTGCGTCGAAGCTGCCACCATCGACTCCCGACAACACGATGGAGCCACCTGCATTGGCGAGGCTGCCACTGAAGATTCCCTGCAGCGTCGGCAGGCCACCATTCGCAGCGCTCGAGCTGTTCCTTCCGAAGACGATGAAACTGTTTGCGGTGACGGCGAGACAGCCCTGGCCGGCGAGGGTCGTCTTTGAGGTGCCGACTTGCAGCGAGACACCATTGAGATCGAGGTCCGCGTTCGCGAGGACCTCGATGAACTCCCCGTCGGTGTCCGCGACCGCCGCGGGGTCCGGCATCCATTCCGTGATGCGCAACTCGCCTGGTTGGGGGTGGCGTACAGGGCGCACCGCCATCGAGGTGGGATCCACGCAGGAGTCGGGGTCGCTCATCCCTGCGTCAGCGATGGGGCAGACAGGGTTCTCCACGCCGGGGCTTCCGTAGTCACCACCACCATCCGCCTTCCACTTCGAAGGGGCGCGGCAGAAGTTGTTTGGGTCGTCGTTGCTTCCCGGGTCCAGCTTCGCCGGGTCGAGCTGCCAGGCCTTGCCCGACGTCGACGGGAAGAGAGCGATCTCGTCGATGCCTGCATCACCACGAGTCAGCGAGATGCGTTGGTTGGTGGTGTCGGCAAAGGAGAGCGACCCGTACACGTGCTTCGGAGGCGGCAAACCGCCATTGACGAAGGTGTCTGCACTCCGGGCGAGCAGCACGTACTCCCCCGGCTCCACTCGCAGACACTGCATGTTGTCGATGCGCGTGGAACTGCTGGTGGTTTGGATGGTGAGGTCGTTGAGGTCTACCGCCGCGCGCGCAAGGAGCTCGAACCATTCACCGGTGGTGTCGCTGGTCGCCGCGGGGCTCGCCATCACCTCGGTGATGACGAGGTCACCCGGTTGAGGCGCCGTCATCGGCCGCACGACGCCGTTGTCGACGCAAGTGCCCGTCGTCGCCTCGGCCACGCACTGGGGGTTGGCAGCGCCCGGGGTCCCCGAGTTGTTGCCGAAGTAGACGTTTCCCGAGGGCGCATCGCAGTAGTTCGCTTCGACTGCGGCGATCGAGCCAGTCGGCTCGCCAACCCCATCGAGCATGCGGCTGCGGGAGGCCTTCGCTGCGGTGTTCCAGGTGAACTCGGTGAGAGGCATCTGGCCACAGCGCAGGCCCACCACTCCGCGTGCATTCCCCATCGACCCCAGACCGTCGGCGTAACTGTAGTTGATCCATGAGGGGTTGGGACCGCTCCGCACGTCGCCAAGCACGAAGTACCCACGGGCGGGCGCCGTACCGGCCCGCACCACGTGAGTCTTCGAGCCGGAGCCATCGGTGTCACGGGTGTAGAGCGTGAGCCCCTTCATCTCGAGTGGGGTCCCCAGCGTGTTGAATACTTCGATCCACTCCCCTCCCGTGTCGGTGCCCTCGGGGTCGATCATCAACTCCGTGATGATGAGGTCTCCGTCCGCCCGTCCTTTGCAGGCGTCGGTGGTCGCAGCCGGGGCGCAACTCATGCCGAGAATTGCGGCGCTCAACAGAACGTTCTTCATCGTCCACCTCGTTTGAGTTCCACCGTCATTGCCAGCCTCCGCCGAGCGCCTTGTAAATGACCACGGAGGCGACACGCTGACGACGCCATGTCTCGATGAGCTCGAGGTCAGCTCGCAGCGCGCTCTGCTGGGCGACGAGGACCTCCAGATAGCTGGCCTTCCCAGCGCGGTAGAGCGTGTCGGCCGCCTCGACCGAATGACCAACAGCCGCCTTTTGCTGCCGCTTGAGCGAGAGGATCTTCTCCGTATTTCGAATGTTCGACAGTCCGTTGTCGACCTCGACGTACGCGGTCAGGACCGCCTTCTGGTAGTTGTACATGGCCTGTATTTGATTGGCCTTTGCGCCATCGAACGCGGACTCGATCGCGCTGCGATTGATCAGCGGCGCCACCAGGCCTCCGAGCAGCGAATAGAAAAGAGACTCCGGGAGGCGAAAAAGGAAGGCCGGGTTGAAGGCCTGCAGACCGACGCTCACCCCGATGTTCACGTTCGGGAAGAAGGCGGCCTGCGCAGACTTCAAGTCGAACTGAGCGGCCTGCAGCTGCAGTTCAGCCTCCCGAACATCGGGCCGATAGCGCAACAACTCAGAGGGCACCCCGGCGGAGACGCTGCTGACCCCGTCGAACGACAGCACCGAATCGCGCACGATCGGCTGAGGGAGCCGCCCCAGGAGCAGATTGAGCCGGTTCTCGAGTTCGACGGTCTGCTGGGCGACGGCGACCTCCAGCGCGCGTGTCTCCGCCAGCTGCGCCTCGAACTGCTGAACGGCCAGCTCATTGGCTCTCCCCGCGCTCATCTGCAGACGAATGACCGCGAGCGCCTCTTCCTGACGGGCGACGGTCTGCACGAGCACTTCGCGAACCCGATCGAGGCCCTGCAGTTCGAACCAGGCGGTCGCGACGTCGGCCACCAGCGTCGTGATGACCAGGTTCGTGCCTTCCATGCTGGCCAGGTATTGAGAGACGGCCGACTGCCGTTGATTCCGGAGCTTGCCCCAGATGTCGATCTCCCACGACGACTGCAGGCCGATCGCGAGGTCTCCGAGATTCACCGGCACAAGCTGCCCCGCGGTGATCTCCGTGGTCGCGTTGCCGGCGCCGTCCATCGTGTAGAGGCCAAACTTGCGCACGCCGCCGCCGACACTCAGGTCGACTCGGGGCAGCAGCGCACCGGTCGCCTGCTTCACGCCCGCGCGCGCGACCTCGATGCGCTGTACCGCCATCGAGAGGTCCTGGTTGCCCTTGAGCGCTTCGGCGATGAGTTCTGCGAGCCGCGCGTCGCCGAAGTACTCGCGCCAATTCAGCCTTGCGACGCTGGGGGCGGCGGGCTGATCCGCGTAGGCCTCAGGGAGGTTCTTCTCGGGGATCGTCAGGTTGGTGCTCAGCGCAGCGCAGCCGAGCTGCGCGAGCACCGCCACCATCAAAAGCATGCCTTCAGGCCGCATTCTGCTTCACCTCGTCGGGCTCGACCGCTGGCTGCTCGGGCGCAGGCATTTTGGTCGCCCTGAACGCCACGTAGAGCCCGGGCACCAGGACCAGCCCCCACACTGTTCCCATGATCATGCCTCCGACCGCGGCGGTGCCGATCGTGCGGTTGCCTACCGCCCCTGCCCCGGTTGCGAGCGCCAGCGGGAGGAGACCCGCGATGAATGCCAGAGACGTCATCAAAATGGGACGAAGGCGTTGCCTCGCTGCCTCGATCACGGCAGCCGCCGCCTCCATGCCCTCCGCCCGCTTCAGCTCGGCAAACTCGACGATCAGGATCGCGTTCTTGCCGAGGAGGCCGATCAGCATGATCAGCGCGACGTGCGTGTAGATGTTGTTCTCGAGCCCCGCGAGCTTGAGGAACGCAAAGCCGCCGAAGACGCCTGGCGGCAGCGAGAGCACCACCACCAGGGGAAGAACGAAGCTCTCGTACTTCGCCGAGAGCACCAGGTAGACGAAGACCAAGCAGATGATGAAGACGTAGAAGCCTTCGTTGCCTGCATTGATCTCGTCTCGTGAGATGCCCGCCCAGTCGATCGCGTAGCCGCGCGGCAACGTGTCTTTGGCGATCTCCTGCACTGCTTTCAGCACGGCGCCGCTGCTGACGCCGGGTCGCCCGTCGCCGTTGAGCTCGGCTGAGGGGTACATGTTGTAGCGGGTGGTCTGGTCGACGCCATGCGTCTTCCGCAGGCTCATGAACGCAGAGAGCGGGACCATCTCGCCTCGGTCGCTCCTGACCTGAATCTTGAGGAGATCTTCCGGTGCCGCGCGGTACTCGGGCGAGGCCTGAACCATCACCTTGTACATCTGGCCGAAGCGAATGAAGTTGGTCGCGTACTCGCTGCCGAGCATCGTCTGCAACGCGCCGAGCGAAGCATCGACCGTGACGCCCTTCTGCGCTGCCTTGTCGATATCGATGTCGACGATGTACTGCGGGTAGCTCGCGTTGAAGATGGTGAAGGCGCTCGCGATCTCCGGCCGGGTCTTCAGGTCCTTGATGAACTGGCCGACGACCTGCTCCATCTTGTTGAGGTCGGCGTTGCCGGTCTTGTCGAGCAGGCGCAGCTCGAAGCCGCTTGCGTTGCCGTAGCCGGGCACTGCCGGCGGCGGGAAGAACTCGATCTCCGCGTCATGCAGATGCTCCGTCTTCTTCCGGAACGCCTCGATCACCTGCTCGACGGACTGCGCTCGTTCGTCCCACGGCTTGAGGTTGACGAGTGCGGTCCCATAGGTCGCGCCCGTGCCGTCGGAAAGAATGTTGGTGCCCGCGAGGGTTGAGATGCTGCTGACTCCCTCGACGCTCTCCCCTGCCGCGCGGATGGCGTCGATCACCGTCTTGGTCCGCTCCAACGTAGCTCCCGGGGGAGTGGTGACGCTCACGTAGAAGACGCCCTGGTCCTCGTTGGGGATAAAGCTCGTGGCCACCACCCGAGAGATGAGGCCGGTGGAGCCCAGGAAGCCCACCAGGAGCAGCAGCGTCACCAGCCTGCGGCCAGCAATGCGGCCGAGCAGCCCGACGTAGCTGCGCTCGAGCCCGCCATACTTCGCATCGAACCAACCGAAGAAGCGCCCGAGAGGTCCCTTGCGCGCACCGGGCTCGTGGCGCTTGAGCAGCAGCACGCAGAGCGCGGGTGTCAGAGTCAACGCGACCACGCCGGAAAGAATGATGGCGATCGCCATGGTGAGCGAGAACTGCCGATAGAAGACACCTGAGGAGCCGGAGATGAACGAGACCGGCAGAAACACTGCCGACATCACGAGCGTGATGGCGATGATCGCGCCGCCGATTTCACCCATCGCCTCTTCTGTAGCTTCCCTCACCCCGAGGGTCGTGTGCGCGAGCTTGGTGTGCACGGCTTCCACGACGACGATGGCGTTGTCGACCACGATGCCGATGGCCAGCACCAGCGCGAACAGGGTGATGAGGTTGAGCGAAAAGCCCAGGGGCTGAATTGCCGCGAAGGTGCCCACCAAAGCGACGGGAACCGCGATCACCGGAATCAGCGTCGAGCGCCAGTCCTGCAGAAAGATGAACACCACCAGCGCGACCAAGAGGAACGCCTCGAGGAACGTCTTGAGCACCTCGTGCACCGACGCATCGAGGAAGCGACTGACGTCGAAGCTGAGCTCGTACTCCATGCCCGGAAGGAAGGTCTCCTGCTTCATGGTCGCCAGGCGCTTCTTGATCTCGGCGATCACCTGGCTCGCATTGGAGCCTGGCAATTGTTTGAGCAGGATTGACGCCGCAGGACGCCCGTTGAACTTCGCCTCCACGTCGAAATAGGTGGTGCCGAACTCGACGTCGGCGACGTCCTTGATGCGGAGGATCTCTCCGTCGGCGCTCGAACGAATGGGAATGTCCTCGTACTCCTCGCGCGTGGAGAACTTGCCGGAGTACTTGAGCGTGTACTGCAGGGTCGCCCTGCCCTTGTCGCTGTTCTCGCCAATCTTGCCGGGCGCCGCCTCGATGTTGTTCTTCTGCAGCGCGGCGAGCACGTCTTCGGGCTCGACCTTGTATGCGATCATCTTGTCTGGCTTGAGCCAGACCCGCATCGCGTACTCCTTGGCGCCGAGAATGTCGGCGTAGCCCACGCCGTTGATGCGCTTCAACTCGGCCAGCACGTTGATGTCGGCGAAGTTGTAGAGGAACTTTTCGTCGAGCTGATCGTCGGTGCTGTAGATGCTCAGGTACATCAGCATCGCGTTCTCTTCCTTCGCGATCTTGACGCCGTTGCGAATCACCTCGGTCGGCAACTCGCCCATCACCGCGTTCACGCGGTTCTGCACGTTGATGGCGGCGACGTCAGGGTCCGTGCCGGTCTCGAAGAGGATCTGAACGACCCCGACGCCGTCGTTCCCGGTGTCGCTGCTCATGTACTTCATGCGCGGCACGCCGTTGATCGCACGCTCCAGCGGCACGATGGCCGCCTTGGTGACCGTCTCGGCGTTCGCGCCCGTGTACTCGATGGTCACGTTGACCTCGGGCGGTGCCACGCTTGGAAACAGCGTCATCGGCATGGCGGCGAGGGCCAGCAACCCCAGGAGAGAGATGACGATCGACATCACGGCCGCGAGCACCGGCCGCCGGGTGAAAGTGGCGTTCATGACGTGCTCACAGCGATGAGTTCGCGGGCAGGGTTTCGAGGCGGGCGACGATGCGGTCGCCCTCTTTGACCTTCTGCACCCCCTCGACGATGAAGCGCTCTCCCGCTACCAGCCCGGACTCGAGAACGAATGAGTCCTTCAGCCGCAGTCGGGGAACGATGCGCCTGGCGTGCACCGTGTCATTGGCGTCGACCGTGAAGACGTAGACGTTCTCCTGGATCTCGAACGTCGAGCGCTGGGGAACGACGAGGGCGTCGCTCACGTCCGCGCGAATGACCACCTTCCCGCTCGCTCCGTGCTTGAGCACCTGCTGCTGATTGGGGAAGCGGGCTCTGAAGGCGATGTTGCCGGTGTCCTTGTCGAACTGACTCTCGACCGCATCGATGACCCCAGCAGAGGGGTATTGGTTGCCGTTGGCGAGCTTCAAGGAGACGGCCTTCGGGCGCGCCTCCTCACTCAGGGCCGCGTAGTCGAAGTACTCGCGCTCCGAGACGCGGAAGTAGACGAACACCTCGCTGGTGTCCGTCATCGTGGTCAAAAGGTCGTCCTCCGTGACGGCGCTGCCGACCCGCTTCGGGATGCGGTTGACCACACCCTCGAATGGGGCCCGCACCTGCCCGTAGGACAGGTTGATCGTCGCCTGCCCTTCGTTCGCCTTCGCTTCCTCGAGGCGAGCGGCCAGCGACGCCACGCGCGAATCAGACTGTTCAAACTCCGCGTTCGAGACGACCTTCTTCTCGAACAGCATCCTGATGTTGGCCTGCTCCAGCTGAGCCGCCTTCAAGTCGGCGGCTGCGCTGTCCACCGCGGCGTGCGCCTTCCTGACTTCCTGCTGCAGCTCGCGAGAGCTGATGGAGAAGAGCACCTGGCCGGCTTTGACCCGCTGGCCCTCGTCGACGCCAACCGACTCGATGATGCCCTTCAGGCGAGCGCGGAACTCCACATACTGAAGAGCCTGCACCTGGCCGACGTACTCGCGCTCAAAGAAGGCGCCGACGGTGGGCGAAGCGACGACGAATTCTGGAGGAGTCTCGACCTGTTCAGCTCCACCGGCGCGACAAGCGCTGCCCGCGAGCAAGAGGAGCAGCGACGAAAAAAGGGACTTCATTTCGGGCGCAGCTCAGCAAAAGACGGGCCCAACCCAACCTGCCGCAACAGCGAGCATCGCGGCGGCAAGGTGTAGAAAAATTGTTCAGCTATGGCAAGAACTCACCATGCGACTGACCATCAGACTCACCACCTTCCTCGTGGTGGTCTCGCTTTGCGCCTTCGGTGCGTTGGGGGCCTATCTGACCCGCATCGAGAGTTCGGACCTGAGGGAGGCGGCGCTGGCGGAGACTTCGCTCCTCGGCCGCAGCCTGCAGGTGGCGATCGAGAACGCGCTCCGCGATCGCCAGATGGAAGACGTGCAGGAGACCATCGACAAGCTGCGGCGGCTCGAGCCGGGGCTCCTCGTCGCGTTGCTGGACACCAACGGGAAGGTCATCGCACCGGCTGATTGGGATCTTCCCGACGGGCACCGGCGCCTCATCGCGCAGCTCAGCGCCGACCGCACGCAGCCCTACATTGAGTTCGAGCCCGAGGGCTTTGCCAGCAAGGTCGTGCTCGCGCAGCGCCTGGGCGACGACGATTCAGGGGTGCTCGGCTTCTTGCTTCTGGCTCGACCGCTCGAGCGGCTTCAGGAAGACCTCGTCGCGACGGAGCGCAACGTGGCGCTGAGCGTCGGGCTGGTGGTGGTCACGATCGGCCTTCTCGCTGCACTCGCGGGAACCCTGTTCATCGGGCGCCCGCTGTCGCGCCTGATGGGGTGGATGCGCAGGATTCGCGAATCCGGGTCGCTCCTCGAGGCCGCTCCACCCGAGGCCCGCTACATGGTGCCCCGAGACGAGATGCTTACGCTCGAGCGCGACTTCGGGGCGATGGTCGCTTCTCTCCGCGACGCTCACCGGCGGCAGGAGGAGCTCGAGCGGAGTCTGCGGCAAATCGACAAGCTGGCCGCAGTCGGGCAACTCGCAGCCAGTCTCGCGCACGAGATCGGCTCACCGCTCCAGATCATGTGCGGCAGAGCCCGAGTGCTCGTCGAGCAAACCCCCGGTGCCCCGGAGGTGCAGCGCCAGGCAGGCATTCTCGTCAGTCAGGGTGAGCGGATCTCCCGCATCGTTGAGCGCCTGTTGTCCTTCGCGCGCGTGCGAGGCCCCTTGATGGAGCCCAATGATGTCGTGCCGCTCGTGAGGTCGGTGGTTGAGCTCCTCGAGTATCAGGCCAAACGCGCATCCATCAGCCTCTCGATGGTCGCGCCGGCGTCGCTGGTCACCACGTGCGACCGCGATCTGGTTCAGCAGGTGGCGCTCAACCTGCTCACCAACGCGCTCCGCGCCGCGCGTGAGGGCGGCCGGGTGACGGTTGAGCTTCATGAAGAAGCCGGAGCTGTGAGGCTGGATGTGATCGACTCAGGGAGCGGGGTCGATTTGGCGACGAGAGAGAGACTCTTCGAGCAATTCTTCACCACGAGTCCAGAAGGCGAAGGCACCGGTCTGGGGCTCGCCATCGTGCGGTCGATCGTCACGGAGCATGGCGGCTCAGTCGACGTGACCAATCAGGAGGGCGGCGGCGCACGGTTCACCGTGAAGTGGCCGCGCGTGCCGCAAGCGGGAGAGCTCACATGAGCAAGACCTCGGAGCAGGTGTTGATCGTCGATGACGACGCTGAGGTGGTCAGCTACCTGATGGAGGTCCTCTCCAGCGCCGGGTTTCGGTGCATCGGAGAGACCGATCCCAAGCGCGCCCTGGAACGCGCCAAGAAGCCCGACGTTCAGCTCGTCGTTTCGGACGTCGAGATGCCGAAGCTGCGCGGACCGGCGCTGCTCGCTGCCCTGCGGGCCGATCGACCGGACCTGCCGTTGATCTTGATGACAGCCTTCGGCTCGGTCGACATCGCGGTGTCCTGCATGCGGGCCGGTGCGGCTGACTTCATCACCAAGCCCTTCAAGGCCGAGGCCCTGATCCTCTCCATCCAGAGAGTGTTGCGTGAGCGATCGCTGGTGCGTGAGGTGGCAAGGCTCAAGTCGGCGGCCACGGCAGCGGTGACCACCCGCGGGCTGGTAGCGAAGAGCGACGCGATGAAGCGCGTGCTCGACGTCGCAGAGCGTTCAGCTCGAGGGGACACGCCCATCTTGCTGACCGGCGAGAGCGGCACGGGCAAGAGCGCCGTAGCGCAGTTCATTCATCGGGCCAGCGGCCGGAAAGGAGCGCTCGTTGAGCTCAACTGCGCCAGCCTCCCCTCGAACCTGGTGGAGAGCGAACTCTTCGGCGTCAAGAAGGGCGCCTTCACCGACGCCCGCGAAGATCGCCCCGGCCTCTTCCTGGCCGCCCAGAACGGCACCTTGTTTCTCGACGAGATCGGCGAGCTCCCGCTCGAGTCTCAGCCCAAGCTGCTCTCGGCCGTCGAGACTCGGAGGATCCGCCGGGTCGGTGACTCGAAACAGACCGCGGTGAACGCACGGTTGATCGCCGCGACGAATCGTTCGCTGGAGAAGGCACTGCGCGATCACCAGTTCAGGCCGGACCTGTACTACCGACTGAACGTCATTCGCGTCGAGATCCCTCCTCTGAGGGAACGCCGCGAGGACATCGGGCCGCTGCTCGACGCTTACCTGCCGGAAGCCGCCAAGCGCGCGGGACGGCCCGTTTGGGCGATCGACAACGAAGCGTTGCAGTGGCTGCAACGACAGCCCTGGGCCGGCAACATTCGAGAACTTCTGAACCTCGTGGAACGCGCGGTGACGCTTGCGACCTCCGACACTCTCTCGATGAAGGAGTTCGCGCAGCCCCTGCGGCCCATGGGGGCAGGCGACCTATGGGCGGAAGCCCTCGAAGAGCGCTGGCCGCTCGAGCGCATCGAGGTGGCCTACGTGCGCCGCATGGTCGCCGAGTTGGGTGGCAACAAGGCGGAGGCCGCGCGCGTGCTGGGCATCGACCGACGGACGTTGTACGCGAAGCTCGCCGCCGAACCAGCAGACGACGTGTCCTAGCTGATTGCTAAGCGGTCAGGATCCCGGCCAATTGCGCGGTACGGCGGGAGCCGGCTTCTGCGAGAGGCTCGGGCTTGCTCAGCTCGGTTGCTCTTCGAGAAGGACCGGGCGTCATTGTGAACTCGGAGCCCCTGACGGGGCCTCCGCTCGCGTTGCTCGCTCCGGCATCGGCACGCACGGACCGATCGACTCGAGGGGCAAGGGATTGGCCGGTTAAATGTAAACTATGTGGCCTGTTTCTCGTGTGTGCTTTTCGGCCTCCGGGCTTCGGTGATCCACGTGCCGGCTCGGGACTTCAGGCTGTTCTTCCCGCCTCTGAGCGCAGCGCTTCGAGGTCGTCGCGTGCAGCTTCCAGCCGTCGAATGAGAAGTCGCGCATGGCGCTCGGTTCGGCCGACGCAGAGTTCCTTCGCGAGCCACCGAATGACCTCCTGCAGAAGCTCAAGAGGATCGCTGACAACAACCTCTGTAGCGGCACCGATGGTCGCGTAGCGCTCAGAGACGCGCGACAGCGCCTCGAAGTATTCCCGTCCCACCGTTTCATCGGCGATCTGCGCGTAGCGCATCGTCTTGGTGCGTGAGCTGCGCCGCGTGTCTGGCCTCTTTCCGGCTTGCCGCAGTCTGCGATTCACCAGATTAGCGATCCAGCCGGACTCGCACTCTTCGCGCGCGCTCCCGGAAAGCTTCCTCGCCTCCTTCCAGAATGTCGCAAACCGCCTTGCGGATTGCTGCGTTTTCCAAGCCTCCGGCCTGGTAGCTGATCGGTGGTAGACCGCCGGAAGGATGTGGCCCGGCCTCGGCGACGATGATCTGATCCGCGTCGGTGTTGATGACGAGATTCGCGTTGTGCGTGACAATAATTACCTGTCGCTTGGCTTTGACGGCAATGAACAGAGTGACTAGCTCCTCGAACACCGACTTCGGGTCCAGGTTCTCTTCGGGCTGGTCAATAATGAGCGGCCGATCGTCTGATTCGTCGAGAGCCAGGTAGAGCAGGAGCAGAACGATCCCTCTCGTGCCCGGGGAGAGCTTACGGATGTCGATCCCGTCGTACACGAGCTCGTACCGGACCGAGACATGGTCCGTGTTGAAGAGCCAATGCGCGAACTGCTTGAGCCAAGCGCGGTACTCCGCGTGCTGATTCTGGACGAAGGGCGCATGGCCGATCAGCTCCTGCATGAATCGCGCGATGAAACTCGCCATCGCAGCCTGCACGTCGGCCGCCGAACCTGTCTCCCAGGCCGAACGCAGGGTGGCCTCCGCCTTCGCAATTAGTGCTCCTCGACCTTGGAACGGCCCGGCCTTGCGTCTGTCGAGAAGGTTCTCTTCGGCAACCGTTCCCCACGCGGCGACATCGACGCCGCGGCGGACAGAAAACCCGAGCTTGCGAAGCGTGCCGGTGGAAGCGGCCAGACGGGTCATCAACGGCGCGTACAGGTCTGCAAGCGCGAGTTGTTCGTTGATGATCGCCTGGAAGACGCGACCGTAGGCAGCATCGCGTTCGGCCTGAAGGTTTGTGCGGCGGGCGGCGGCGCCCTGTGCGTCCGCAAGTCGCGTCTGAAGGGTTTGAAGGGCCGAGTTCTCCAGCGCGATGCGCTGCGCTAGGGCGGCGTATTGGCTGCGCACTAGAGTGTCGGCGCTGACGAGCGCCTCCAGCCGCGTCATCTCGGCCACTAGCAGGTTGAGCGTCAGCTTCGCCAGATCGTCAGTATGCGGGAACAAAGGCGTGTTCGAGCTTCCAGGCAGAATGGGTGCGCCCGTAAGTTTGACGATCTCCATGTCGACCCACGCGACGTAACCGGTCAGGCTCGCATCGACGTTGCCCTTGTAGATGAGGAGGAAGTCCTCCCACTGCTGCGCGCTGAGACCGCTGTGCTGGTGCCGTTCCTTGGCTTGGCGCAGTAGCTCGGGCGCCTTGGTCGCTCGGGTGCTGGCCACCTCGTCTTGGAGGGCGAGGAAGGCGCGGCGTTGGTTGCCGTAGTTTTGGATCGTGCCACGCAGCCTCTGAACCGCTTGTCCGAGCTCGGCGTGTCGAATGGCTTGGTTCTCGGAGCCTTTGACGACGAGTTTGGCGAGATCTTCGTGGTAGCTCTTGATCTGTCCTGCTTTCTGCGAGACCTGCACAGTGAGGCCGGCGGTCAACGCCTCCTTCTCGAACTCCGTGGCGATGCGCTCCGACATGTCGGCAATCGCTTCGGCTTCCCGTTCCCGCGCTTGCCGGAACCTGCCCGTGCGGTGATCGCGTAGTGCGGCAAAATCAATCGCTCCGTCTCGATCATCTTGGGGATGCGCTTCGAAGATGATGCGCTCGATTTCAGCAATCAGCCCGTCCGATGCACCGGTAGCAGAACAAAGTTCTTCCACGAACTGCTGCGACAGGTAGCGTGCTCGGGGAAAGGACAGACGATCGTTAGCGTCGCGCCCGTCGAGAAAGCGCGTGACCGATGCTCCGCCGCCCCAACAGAGCTCCGCGGTCGCGCCCTCCAAGAGCTTGCGGGCGCGGACGAGGAAGGAGGGGCTGACGTGTTCGCTCGCGCCCCACGCTGCCGCCGAGAGCGCATCGCAGCCTGCGGCGATCGCGTCTGCCAGTGCAGTCTTGCCAGATCCGCGCGCGCCGATAATGGCGACGAGGCCGGGGTTCAGCGGGATGTCCGGGGTGATGGCCCAATTCGCATTGGCGAGCACGACACGCGAGATAGTCTGCGAGGGAATCGCTGCACGTGGCGGCTCTGCGCCGACATACGCGCGGCCCTCAGGGTCGATGCACGCCTGTCGTAGAGCGTCGAATTCGAGGCCGCCCTTGATCCATGAGCAACGCTTTTCGTCGGGCTGACCCACCGTTCTCTGTTCATGGGCATCGCTTCCGTGAAGGCAGGGCTTGCAACCGCCATAGCGCGTCCTGAGCTGCTCGACGGTTGCGCCGCGGCGTCCGGACCAGAACTCGCGCTGGGCCACATTGCTTGAGAAGATGATGTGCGCGAATTTCTCGATTTCCTCGCGCACGGTCGCATCGGCTGCCTGCCGTAGTCCCGACGTTCCATCGCCGGCGGCGCCCGCCACAGCGACCAAGATGTTGGCCTTCGCCCAATCGCTCTCCCTCATTACGCGGCGAAGTTGGTCGAGGTTGACCTTGAACTGGGTGGCCCCATGGGCGAGCGCCACGTGATCGGCGCTGATCCTGGGGTCAGCCTTCTTGCCAAGCGAAATCAGGTCGACGCGAGTGCAGTTGAAGGTGTCGCCGTGGGCTTGGAACTGAAGACGCTGAAGGATGCGATGCAGTTCGCTGACGTGATTCGGGTCCTCGGGACTTACGAGAAGGTGGATGTTGACGAAGCCCGTCTTGGCAGCGACATCGAGGCGCAGCTCGACGTTCGGGAAGATGAGCTGCACTTCGGGAAGACGGCCTGCCGCCTTGTACCTAAGGACCTGCTCATAGGTTTCGGTGAGGTAGTAGTCCGTCACCGCGAGGGCTTCGATCTTGGGCGTCACGGTCTCAAGGCTGTTGAGGTACGTGTCCCATGGTGTGCCGCCACCGAACTGGTCGTTCAGCACAGTCCCAGGCGAGTGGATGTGTGGTTCCCAGCGCCGCCATTCAGACCCACGACCAATCATTTTGCCTCCGTTCAGTGTCACGACGTCCCCGCTCCGCCCACACATCATCACCGACCCGACCGAGCCGGGTGAAATTAGCCTAGCGGTCGCTGGAGGCTTCGAGTTGGAAGACGCGATCCTGCTCGGTGGCTGCGCGGTGATGAAGTCAAACTACGAGGAGCCGTCGCGCGGCCCCTAGCGAGAGTTCTGGCTGAGCTCTTCATTGCGACCATTGCCATGTGGATTGCGAGTCGGGTGTCTCGCTGGATGAGGATTGAGTGTTCTAGTCGGATACTATCTGCTCGATTTCATGACCACGCTCCTCCGCTCTTGCTTCGTCGCAGCGGTCCTCGTGCCTTCCTTTCTGGCGGCACAGGGGCGTTCGGAGGCCACAGCAGAAGGGCCGGCGAAAGATGGGCCCTCAGCCGCAGAGCGACGCGAAGAACGCGGCATGAACCACGACAGCGCCGGTGAAAAGAGAGCTGCGAACGCCGCCGTCGAAACGCAAGCCGCCCAAAGGCGAGACGAGGAGAAGCAACGAGCTGATGGCGAGCGAGTCGCACGCTTGGAACGGGAACGGCCGGCGGCAATTGAGAAAGTCGCCGCAGAAAGGGAGGCAAAGGCGAATGCTGTCCGCGATTCGCGGCAGCACCAAAGCAAGAAGTGGTGTCGCGCCGTGCACCGTCGCCGGCCCGCAGGCAGCGGCGCGCCAAGTGGCCGGCGTCGAAGGGCTGTCGCACGCGGGGCTGGTGCCCCGAAACAGCGGAACCTGTCAACGTGAATGAGACACCGGTGTGCTGCATTTAGGCTTGAGAGATCACGCTCCGGTTCTCCGACTTGGGCTTGTTGATCCACGCGGCCGTCGGCAGGGCTGGCGGGGTTGGGGTTCCGAGCACGAAGCGCTCGGGATGAGCGAGGTGCGCGGCCTCAAGCAC
>JAYVFP010000223.1:0-3611 GCA_043773025.1 Archangium sp. | reverse complement strand
CGAACGTCACCTCGGTGCGTTTGGTGCGCCCTTTGGACGAATGGCAGGCGAGATCGTGTGGGCCGACAGAGGCCTCCGTCTCGACGATTCGACCAACTCGTGCGCGTCCGCGCATGACGTGCACGAGGTCCATGCCCAGCAGTGCTCGGGCGACCTTCACGGCGTCGCCCGAATGAAATGACAGCGGCAACGGTTTCACGGCACCAAAGGTAACGCGGCCAACTTCGTGTAGACATTCACCCCAGCCATGATGCCCTCGGGACGACTTACCGGAATCCTGCAGCCCGTCTTTTCGATGCGCAGTCACCACGATGTCGGCGTGGGTGACTTCGAGGCCTTCGACGCCCTCTTCGGGTGGATGCGAAAGGCCTCCCAGAAGTTGGTGATGGTGCTGCCGCTGTTGCCCACCACGCCGGGCGACCCGAGCCCCTATTCCACGCGCTCTGCGTTCGGGTTGAACCCGTTGTTCATTCACCTCGGCTGGTTGCCCGAAGGCGTGCGCTTCAGCGCTGAAGAGCAGCAGGCCATCGACGCCGCGCGGGCCTCGCCCACGGTGCGTTACGACCTGGTTTTCCCGGTGAAGACCGCCGCGCTCGAGCGCGCCTTCGTTGCGTTTCAGGCGCAGGGCAGCACTGCGCGCAGCCGGGAGTTCGACGCGTGGTGCGCTTCGCAACGCGAGTGGCTCGAGGGCTACGCGCTGTACGCCGCGCTCTGTGAGGCGTTCCAGCAGAAGCCGTGGTGGGATTGGCCCGCGCCATTGGCCCAGCGTGAACCCAAGGCCGTCGAAGCCGCGCAGCGCGAACACAGCAAGCGCGTGCGCTACCACCAGTGGCTGCAGTGGGTGGCCGACGGGCAGTGGCAGCGGGTGAGGAACGCGGCGCGGCGGCACGGCATCTTGGTGTGTGGCGACGAGCCGTTCATCATCGCGCAGGACTCGGCCGACTGCTGGTGCTTCCCGAAGTTTCTTCGGCGCGACGGCAAGCTGGGCGTGCCGCCCGATGACTTCTCGCTCGACGGTCAGGATTGGGGCCTGCCCTGGTTCGACTTCGAGGCGCTCGCGCAGGATGGTGACGCGTGGTTGCGGAGGCGCGCGCGTCACGCCGCGGCCACCTACGACGTGCGCCGCATCGATCACGCCATCGGGTATTTCCGCCAGTACGTGCGCGACGTGGATCACCCCACGGGCCGCTTCATTCCTTCAGAAGAGCCGGCGCAGCGCGCGTTGGGCGAGAAGAACTTTCGCCTGCTGTCGGAGAGCGCGGGCATCGTGGCCGAGGATCTCGGCGTCATCCCCCGCTTCGCCAAGGACGTGCTCGCCTCACTGGGTTTGCCGGGCTACCAGGTGATGCGCTGGAGCCGCGAAGACGGCGTGTACCGCGACCCCCGGCACTACCCGGAGACCTCGCTGGTCACCACCGGCACGCATGACACCGAGACGCTGCGCGGCTGGTGGGAGACCACCAACGACTGGGAACGCGAGATGGCGTGCTCCACCTGGCCCGAGCTCTCTGCGTTCAAGCCGCCGACGAAGGAGTGGAGCTTCGAGCTGCACGAGGCGCTGATGAGGGCGGCGCTCAACTCGCAGTCGGCCACGTGCATTTTTCCGTGGCAGGACGTGTTCGGTGAGGCCGAGCGCACGAATACGCCGGGCACCATGGGGCCGCACAACTGGGCGTACCGGATGCGGCCCGAGGTGCAGCAACTGGCCACCGACGCGGCACTGCAGCGCACGGCGAACTGGCTCACCCGCCTCGCTCATGAAGGCCGGCGCGGGTAGGGAAACTCAGTTGAGTACGGCCAGTAACGCGATCACGGCGACCAATAAAATCGCCGCGCCCACTGCCATCAGCGCCGAGTTGCGCATCATCTGCGAGCGCACTTCAGGCGAAAACGACGAGCGCTCGATCTTCCCGCACTTGCCGCAGTTGAATCCGGCAAAAGCTGCGTAGAGCAACATGCCGACGAGACCACCTGCATGACCGGAAGCTGAGCTGCTTCCGCGCTGAGCAGGGCCCCCACATTTTGGACACGCGTAAGACATGTCTTGAGCCTACTACTCCACCACCTTGGCTCCACTGCTGTACAAGCACGGCGTGCGATGGCGCGTCTTCACCCCCGGGCTTGCGCTCGTGTGCTTCGCAGCATGTGCGACCGCGCCCCCCACTCCTGATTCCATGGAGGTCGACGACTTCGACATCGACGGCGTGAAGCAGCTCAAGAAGTCCGACCTCAAGGAGAAGATCGTCACCGCGGAGTCTTCCTTCCTGCCGGGCTGGGTGCCGGTGCTGGGCAAACGCGAGTGGTTCGACCCCATCACCTGGCAGGCCGATCTCCGCCGCATTCAGCGCTTCTACGAAGCGAACGGTTTCTACCAGGCGCGCGTGCTCGAAGACGTGGTCACCCAGACCAGGCCGCGCCACGTGAAGCTGCTGGTCAAGCTGCGCGAAGGTGAGCCCGCACGCGTCACCACGATCGACCTCAGCGGGCTCGAGGCGCTGACCCCCGAGATGCAGTCCACCGTGGTCGACGAGCTGCCGCTCGAGACGGGCGACATCTTCCTGGAGGACGCCTGGTTTCGCATGAAGTCGCTGCTGAGCTTGCGCCTGCGCGAGCTGGGGTTTGCCGAGGCGCAGGTCACCGGTGAAGCGGTGGTCGATGCCGAAGCGGCGGCGGTCTCGCTCACCCTCACGCTCGAGCCCGGCACACGCTTCCGCTTCGGAAAATTGTTCGTGGCCACCGACGCCAACGCGCAGGTGCCCGCCAAGCTCATCGCAAACCAGGCCTCACCCGACTTCCCCGAAGGCGCGTGGTTCAGCGAGTCGGCGATGGCCGCGGCGCAGTCGCGCGTGTTTCAGATGGGCGTGTTCGCCGGCGTGAAGGTGAACCGCGGCATTCCGGATCGCGCCCAGAGCACCGTGCCCGTGGTGATCGACGTGAAGGAAGCGCCCTTTCATTCGCTGCGTTTTGGCGGCGGGCTCGGCGGCGATCTCATTCGCCAGGAGGTACGGCTCATCGGTGAGTACACCGATCGCAACCTCGGCTTCTCGCGCCTCTTCTTCAAGAACTCGCGGCTCGATCGCCTGACGCTGCGCGCGAAGCTCGGCCTCGCCTTCCTGCCCAATGTCGTCGACGTGGCGCGTGGTTCGGCGCTTTCCAAGTGGGGCCCGACTGGCCGCGTCTATGCGGAATACGAAGTGCCCCGCATGTTCGACCTGCGCACCCTGTCGTTTCAGGGAAGCCTCGACCTGCTGCGCACGCTCGACAACACCTACGACTACTTCGCGCTCGAGGCGAAGCTGGGCGTCATCTGGCGGCCGCGCATCGACTTCACCGTCTTCCCCTCGCTCAACTTCAACGGCTTCCTGCTGCAGACCCCGCTGGAGCTGCGCGACACCGCCCCGGCCGGCGCGATCGGCTGCCCCCAGGCGCCCGAGGTCTGCTGGGTCACCTTCGTCGACCTGAACGTCGAGTTCGATCGCCGCGACAACCGCCTCGAGCCCACCGCGGGCTACTACTTCGGGCTCGACGCGGCCGGTGGCATCTCGTCGGCGCTGCGGCTGCGGCCCTTCTTCAAGGTGACGCCCGAGGCGCGCGGTTACGTGAGCTTCGGG
>JAYVFP010000222.1:0-34391 GCA_043773025.1 Archangium sp. | reverse complement strand
CACGTGGCCGCCGCCGATCGCGTAGCCCTTCACCATCGCGACCACCGGCTTGGGCAGCGATCGAATCTGCTTCTGCAGATCGAGCACGTTGAGACGGGCGACGCCGCCGTCGTCGACGTAGCCGTGCTCTCCGCGCACGCGCTGATCGCCGCCGCTGCAAAACGCGAGATCGCCCGCGCCCGTCAGGATGATCACGCCGACCTTCGGATCTTCGCGGGCGTCGTCGAAGGCGCGCGCGAGCTCTTTGAGCGTTTGAGGGCGGAAGGCGTTGCGCACCTCGGGCCGGTTGAAGGCGATGCGCACGGTGCCTTGATCGACCGCGCGGTGGAAGGTGAGGTCTTTGAAGTTGAAACCTTCGACGGGGCGCCAGCGGGCCGGGTTGAAAATCGCGGAGACGGTCATCGCCGCTCCATATCTGGTTTTCTTGTCGCTCCGCCTCTGCCGCGCAAAAGCGAAAAGGCCCGGTGCTCGAGGGAGCGCCGGGCCTTTCTCATTGCTGCTGACGTTGCGGTCAGTCTTCCAGGTTCTTGTTGCTGCGATTGGTGGTGACCGGAGCAGGGGCGGGCGCTGACTTCTTGAGCACCGGCGCAGGCGAAGGCGTGGCGATGGGCGCGGCCGCGACGGTGGCCTGCCTGGGCGCGGGCTTCGCCATCATCGGCTTGGGTGCAGG
Organism: Archangium sp.; assembly: GCA_043773025.1. GTDB lineage: Bacteria > Myxococcota > Myxococcia > Myxococcales > Myxococcaceae > Archangium_A. The sequence continues at coordinate 33,721 of JAYVFP010000222.1, read as the reverse complement.
TGCGGGCTTCGGCTTCACGGCCACCTTCACGGGTGCGGGCTTCGGGGCGGGGGTGGTGAGCTCTTCGGCGGCGGCCACGGCGGGCGCAGCGTCAGGGGTGAGCGACTTGATGGTCAGGTCGAAGGAAAAGCCACCCTTCACCATGAAGCCGTCGCCCGGCAGCACGGTCAGCTCATAGGTGCCGGCCTTCACGTCGACGGTGGTGACCGCCTTGGTGCCGACGTTGCCCAGCTCGTTGGCGAGCTCCTCACCTTCGGCATCTTTCAAGATGAGCTGGGGCAGAAAGCTGATCTTCTTGGCCGGCGCGATGACGCTCAGCTCGTATTCGCCGGGCTTGGTGACGGTCCACGTGTACTTCTCACCTTCGACGCTCGAGACGGTGTCGCTGCACTGCTTGCGCGCATCGGTAAGCGTCGACTCGCAGTAGGCCGAGACTTCGTTGGGGTCTGCTTCAGGCGCGAAGATCATCGCGGGAATGGAGAGCACCGCCGCGATGCCGCCACCGATGAAGCTGAACTTCTTCTTCTTCTGAATCGAGCCGAGCAGGCCCTCGCGGCCCTTCGCCGAGGTCATCATCGAGCGCCAACCCGGCTTGACCAGCGACGCGCCTTCGAGCTTGCCGAGCACGAAGAGGCTGCCTTCGACGGGCACGAACTTCTCGGTGGCCTTGAAGCCCGTGGTCCAGCCCTTGTCACCACCGATGACGGGCACGTCGTACGTCAGCTCGCCGAAGTTGAGGTGCGAGGAGCCCGAGTGGCCGTTGAGCTCTTTCTTGAGGCCGTCCTTGAAGTTGTCGAAGTCGGCGCCCTTGCTGACGTCGATCTTCACGAGGCCCGAGCCGTCATCGAGGCCGAAGACAGCGCCGCCCTTCAGCGTGGTGAGCGTCTCGCTGCCCTTGACGGTCTTGGTGCCGTCCTGGGTGGTCTCGGTCTTCTCGTAGAGGCGCTCGATCTTCACCTCGTACGCGAGGCAGGGCTGCCTGGTGCAGGGCGAGAGCAGTTCCTGCTCGGGGGGCACGACCTTGCCTTCGGTCGACATCGCGCCTTTTGGATCAGGCGAGCTGGGGTTCTTGGAGATCTCGCCCGTCTTCTTGAACGGCGCCGAGAGAATGCGTTTGCCCTTGAGGTGGTTCCACAGGCCAAAGCCCAACACTGCGAGACCGACGATCAGCAACAAGGCGCCCATTTGAAGCTCCAGTAAACGACGAGGTGGCTTCAAGACCCACAGGGCCGATCAACTGTGAAACTTTTTCCCCCAGCTCAAAAGAAGACCATCAACCCCGCGGACAACGAGGGATAGACGAACCAGTTGAACCGGGAGTCCGACGCAGTCGCGCCGTAGTTGAGCCCGGTGAAGCTGAAGTCAGCGCTGGCGATCAACGCGACCGACGACGCGATGCGCACCTTGAGCGTCATGCGCGGCGCGAACGCGAACACCACCGTCATCTCGCGATTGTCGTAGAGCTGCGCGAGCACACCAGGCCCCAGCTCGAGACCCAGCCCCAACTGCACGCGCCACAGGTCGACCGCGAGCCGGTAGCCCACCCGCAGTTGAGCGCCCGCTTCGTTGGCCGCTTCAGCACCCCCGGGGGGATTCGGATCGAAGCTCATCTCTCCGAGGGCCAGTAGGTGCAGCGTGCCGGAGATACGGCCCGCACCGAACGAAGCGAAGGTGGTGGTGAGCGGCTCGACGTCGGCGCGCAGCTGCCACTTGGGCCCCTGCGCCGTGCCCTGCGGAGCCAGAATTCGACCGGTGCCGCCCAGGCTCACACCCGCGCCCACTTCGGTGCGTGAACGCGGCGAATCCATGCGCTGCACCACCAGCGGGCCACCCTTGGCGGCGACCACCACCGACGAGTGAATCGGAGTCATCGCGCTCATCTGCACCACGTGCCGCATGCCATCGGTGAGCGTGACGCGGCCGCCGTACCCCTGACCGCCCTTGAACAAGCGCAGGCCGTAGTTGCCCGCAGACAACGCGACCTCTCGGGCGCCGCCCACCACTTCGACGATGACCTGGTCGCGCGCGATGTCGATGACCAGGCTGCGGTCGGCCTCGGGCAACACCAGCACCGACGAGGGTTTCAGCAGGGTCGCGAGCACCAGCTCACCCTGACCTGAGAGCTTGAAGTCGTAGTTCGGGTGCTGCGCGCCGACCGGCAACATCGCGGTCGACACCACCGTGCGGTCGTACGCGTACCTGTACGCCTCGGCGAGGGTCACCAGCTTGTCGCCCGAAGCATCGGCCGCGCCGCGCATGCCGGAGATGAGGTTGTGGGTGAAGTAGCTGCCCATCACTTCGCTCGACTCCAGAGACGCCTCGTCGGCTGCGCTCGAGGTGATGAAGGCCTCGCCCGTGGTCTGCAGCGTGTCGGCGAAGCGAATGCTGAAGCTGTCAGCGGGCTTGCCGCCTTTTTCGCGCAGGCCCGCGCCGCTGCGGCAGGCGTCGACCACCACCAGGCGTACGTCGCCGCCGGTGCCCGAGAGCAGCGCCTTCAAGCGTGCGTAGGCGAGCTTCTGATGGCCCAGCTCGATCGACTCACCGTCGGAGTGACCTGAGAAATAAAAGAAGACCACCGTGCGCACGTCGGGCGACTTCTTGAAGAAGGCCACCCGGTCGCGCACTTCGGTGATGGCGCGTTCGACCTGATCGACGCCCTGGCCCTGCAGCAACATCACGTCTTCAGCAGAGACGTCGCCCAGCTCCACCATGACGCGCGCCATCTTGCCGGCGTCGCTCTCGGCGTAACGCAGGGGCGGCATCTCGCCGGTGCCCGCGTTGTTGCCCACCACGATGGCCAGGCGCCGGGTCTCGGCGAACGCGGTCGAAGCGAGGAGCAGCGTCAGCAGCAGAAGTCGGGAAATCACTGCACACCGTTCATCCCGAGAGGGTTGGCGGAAATGGGAATCGGTTCCATCACCGGTCTCCCCGAGCGCAGTCGAGGGGGCACTTGCCGCTTGAAGGCGAGGTAATCCCTCGACTCCGCTCGGGATGAACGGTGAGCGCTCCTTATTTCGATCAACCCTGCGAGCGAAGTCGAGATGCCACTTGCTGCGCGAGGAGGAAGTGCTCCTTCGACTTCGCTCAGGAGGACCGGTCGTTCTTCGGCAAGAAATCGCCGGTGAAGCCGGTCCCCTGCTCGGGATGAACGGTGAGCACTCGTTATTTCGCTCGGGGAGACCGGCGAGGTCACGGCGCGACCTTGACGAACTCGGTGGTGACGAACCGCACGCCGGGCAGCTTCGGATTCTTGGGGTCTGCCTTGAGCGCCGCTTCGACCTGCTCGGCCGTCAGAGGCTCTTCCGAGAACGCCGCCACCAGGCGCTCAGCACCCAGCGTCGCGTCGAGCTCGACTGCGCCCGGCAGCTCGAGCTTCGACTTCGCCCCCGTCACCTGCTGGCTCTGCTGCGCACCGAACGGGTGGTAGACCGAGAAGAGGCCCGCACCATCGCGGCTGGTGACGATGAGGTACTTCGCGCCTGCGGGGTTCACCACGAAACGAATCTTGTCTTTGGGGTGCAGCGTCACGCCCGACGAGACCGCGAAGGCGCCGCCCGCACCGCGCACCGCGAACACCTCGAGGGTCGGCTGACCGCCCTTGATGCCCACGTAGACGTCGTCTTCGGTCTGCGTGCCCGGGCCCGTGGTGGCGACGACGGCGAGCGCCGCGGCCACGCCGAGGATCGGCAAGAGGAGCTGAAACTTGAAGCGCCCCAAGAAGCCCTGGCGTTCGGCGGCCACCCGCGCTTCGACTGATGGCAAGGTGCGCGCGAAGACGAACTGCTCGAAGCGCTGCTTGTCTTCGTTGAGCTCTTGCCACCGCGCGCGGCAATCGTCACAGCCGTCGAGGTGCTGCCTGGCCTCGGTGGCTTCGGGGGCAGAGAGCGCGGCAAGAAGGAGCAGGTCGATCGCCTCGCTCGACAGGTGGCCACGGGAAAGGAGCTGAGGCCTCATGCGACACCATCCCTGCTGACGAACTTTTTGCTTCGTTCGATGAACTCCTGCAGCCGGTTGATGACGGTGCGCCGGGAAATACCCAGCGTGGTCGCCACCTGCTCCTGCTCCAGGCCATCCACGTAATAGAGCACCGCGACTTCCTGCAGCTTCTCGGGGGCGCGGCGGATGAGCTTCATCGCCGTCTCGCGATCGAGCAGGTCGACCTCGGGGCTCGTGTTGTCAACCTCGGGCATTTCGTCAGGGGCCGTCGGCTCGGCCTGCCGCGAACGATCGCGGATCTGGTTGAGGCAGTAGTTCGTGCTGATCCGATAGATCCAGGCCAACGCGGTGGCGTCGTCCGGGGCGCTCTCGATGTGTCGCAGTACGCGCACGAAAACCTCCTGAGTGGCGTCTTCCGCGAGGGCGTCATCCTTCAACAACCGACGACAGCGCGAGTAGATCGCCGTACCGAACTTCCGGTACAGGGTGGAAACCCGTTCGTGTTTTTGAACCCCGAGCTCCATCAGCGTGTGCAGCCTTTCTTGAGGCGTACCGTCCGCGAGCGGACTCCTACACCAGCCTACCTGTTCAGGAAACCACCGTCGGGACACCGAAGACGACATCAGTTAGACGACACTTCAGTGGCGCTTTCCGCGCCGTTTCCCTCATCTGGAGCCTCTCATGTGCGGTGTCTTCGGCATCTTCGGCCACGAGGAAGCGGCCCATCTCACGTACCTCGGGCTTCACGCGTTGCAGCATCGGGGTCAAGAATCGGCCGGCATTACGGCCAGCGACGGCCTCAAGCTCAAGACCTACCGGGCGATGGGGCTGGTCGCCGACGTCTTCACCGAGCCCATTTTGAATGAGCTGCCGGGCAAGGCGGCCATCGGTCACGTGCGGTACTCGACGGCCGGCGGCAGCCACGTGCGCAACGCCCAGCCCTATCAGGTGAGCTTCGGCGGCGGGCAGCTCGCCGTGGCCCACAACGGCAACTTCGTGAACGCCGATGACGCCCGCAAGGAACTCGAAGAAGCGGGCGCCATTTTTCAAAGCGACTCCGATACCGAGAACGTCATCCACTACATCGCGCGCAGCCGCGCCGGGGTGTTCGAGGCCCGGGTGGTCGACGCGCTGCGAAGGCTCGATGGCGCGTACTCGATGGTCTTCTTGACCGAGAAGAAGCTGGTGGCGGTGCGTGACCCGGCCGCCTTCCGCCCGCTGGTGCTCGGCCGGCTGAAGAACGCGTACGTCATCGCCAGCGAGACCACCGCGCTCGATTTGATCGAAGCCGAGCTGCTGCGGGAAATCGAACCCGGCGAGATGGTGGTCATCGACGAAGACGGCCTCAAGTCGAGCTTCCCCTTCGAGAAGCGCGAGCAGAAGCGCTGCGTGTTCGAGTACGTCTACTTCGCGCGCCCCGATTCGAAGCTCTTCGGTGACTCGGTGTTCTCGGTGCGCAAGCGCCTGGGCCAGCAGCTCGCCCGTGAGCAGCCCGTGAAGGCCGACGTGGTCATCGCCGTACCCGACAGCGGCGTGCCCGCGGCGATGGGCTACGCGCAAGAATCGGGGCTCCCCTACGACATCGGCCTCATCCGCAGCCACTACGTGGGCCGCACCTTCATCGAGCCGCAGCAGTCGATTCGTCACTTCGGCGTGAAGCTGAAGCTGGCGCCGGTGCGCAGCACGCTCGAGGGCAAGCGGGTGGTGGTGGTCGACGACTCCATCGTGCGCGGCACCACCTCGCGGAAGATCGTCAAGATGTTGCAGTCGGCCGGCGCCAAAGAAGTGCACCTGCGCATCTCGAGCCCTCCGACCGCGTGGCCGTGTTTCTACGGCATCGATACGCCCAGCCGGCAGGAGCTCATCGCCGCCTCGCACTCCACCGACGAGATCGCCCGCTACGTGACCGCCGACTCGTTGGCGTACCTCACGCTCGAAGGCCTCATGCGCGCCGCCGGTGACGCGAGCGGCAAGACGTTCTGCTCGGCGTGCTTCAGCGGCAAGTACCCCACGGCGCTGCCGGGAGGAGTCCCCTCTGCCTCTGGGAGACTGGTGAAATAGAGGGTTGGCGGACATCACCGGGCTCCCCGAGCCCAGTCGAGGGGGCACTTACTCTCCTAAGGAACGGCCCACACCGTTCGCATCGAGCGAAGTCGAGATGCCACTTGCTGCGCGAGGCGGAAGTGCTCCTTCGACTTCGCTCAGGAGGACCGGTTGTTTTTCGGAAAGAAATCGCCGGTGAAACCAGTGCCCCGCTCGGGATAAAAACGGTGGGCGCTCCTTATTTCGATCAACCCTGTCGGGATGAGCGGTGTCCGTTAGTCTCTCACCGACGCGCGGGGAATCGACAACGTGAACGTCGAGCCCTCACCGACCGCGCTCGCCACGCTGATGCTGCCGCCCAGCCGGTGCGCCACCATCGAACAGACGGCCAACCCGAGCCCGGTTCCCACGCCCACGGGCTTGGTGGTGAAGAACGGCTCGAAGATCTGCCGCTGCAACGCCTCAGGAATGCCCGCCCCGGTATCCGAAATTGCGAGCACCGCGTTTGGCCCCTCGGTGCGCGTGGCCAGGGTGATCGAATGGCGCGCCTCGCCCGTGAGCGGCCGCGCCTCGACCGCCTGCATGGCGTTGACGACCAGGTTGAGCACCACCTGGTGAAGCTTCTGCCGCTGGGCGGCGTGAATCGGCGCGGGCTCCAGCGCCTTGACCACCTTCGCGCGTGAGCTCAGCTCGCGTTCGGTCAGCAGCAGCGTCGAGCGCACCACGTCGGCGAGATCCACGTACTCGAGCGACTCATCATCGGTGCGGGAAAACGTCTTGAGCTCCTGCACGATGCGCCGCACCCGCTCGCCGCCTTGGGCCGTCTCGTCGATCAACGGCCCCACGTCAGCGAGCGTCGACTCGAGCTTGAGCTCTGCTTCCTTCGCGAGCCCCTCGGCCGGAGAGCGCCGCCACGCCGCCAGCACCTCGCTCACGTCCTGAAAGTAGTGCCGCAGGCTGCTGAGGTTCGAGAGGATGAACGAGAGCGGGTTGTTGATCTCATGCGCGACGCCCGCCGCGACCTGCCCGATGCCCGCGAGCTTCTCGGCGTGCGCCACCTGCGCCATCAGACGCTGCTCGCGGTCGGCGTTGGCCAGGCGAAGCAGGTTGCGCACGCGCAACGCCAGCACCCGCCGCGCGATCGGCTTGTGGAGATACTCGTCACCACCCGCCTCGAGCCCGATGGTCTCCTTCATTTCATCAGCGCGGTCGGCGGTGAGGAAGATGATGGGCAGCCGCTCGAAGCGGGGCTGGTTGCGCAGCCGACGGCACACCTCGAGCCCATCCGCGCCGGGCATGTGCACGTCGAGGATCGCGAGGTCGATGTCACCCGCCTCGATGCGCGCGAGGGCCACGAGCCCGTCACCCGCGGTGGCCACCTCGTAACCCTCCAACGACAGGTACGTGCTGAGCACCTTGAGGTTGTCGGGATCGTCGTCGACGGCCAGAATGCGCGCACGCCGGGTCGACTCGGGGAAGGCAAAGTCATCATGAGATCCAGCCACTCGCCCTCCTTCCCCTTCCTGCGGCACCCTTCAGTTGAAGTTGGTACCGAAGCCCGACTGGTTTTGCGATTTCAACCCCAGGTCACCTGACCGGACGTCGAGCCCTTCGCGCAAGGTACGCCCAGACCCTGGCGGGTGTCACGCCATGAACTGGATCAAATCAGGTGTCAGCGGCGCCTCGAAACGAACCCGCACGCCGGTGGTGGGGTGGGGGAGTTCGATCGACGCCGCGTGCAGCGCCTGCCGGGGCAAACGCAGCCGCACCCACGCCTCGGGCTCGAGGTCATGTTTGCTGAACCTGTCGAAGTAGCCCGGGTCGGGCCCGTACATCTTGTCGCCCACCAACGCGTGACCTGCGCGCTGCGCGTGAATGCGAATCTGGTGCTGTCTGCCCGTGAGCGGAAAGCAGCGCAAGAGCGCGAAGTCGGCGCCGTCACGTTCGAAACGGCGCTCGACTTCGAACCGGGTGCGCGCGGGCTTGCCGTCTTTCTCGTCGATGCGCACCGCGATGCGAATGAGCTTCGTGCCTTCAGCGATGGGCGCGTCGATCTCGAACGCATCGTCGCGCGGGTGCCCCTCGACGATGGCGAGGTACTGCTTGGCCACAGCGCCGGTCATGAAGCTCTTCATCAACCTCTGACAGGCCTGCAGCGTGCGCCCGCACACCACGATGCCCGAGGTCTCACGATCGAGCCGATGCGCGGGGTCGGCCCGAAAGCCCGGCCCGTACTTCAGCTTGAGCTGCTCGACGAGGGTGCCTGCGTGGTAGCGCGCGGTGGGGTGAATCGGCAGGCCCGCGGGCTTGTTGAGCACCAGCAAGGCGTCGTCTTGAAAGAGCTCCAGCAGCGCCTCGGGCGGCGGCACCGTGGGCTCGGCCATCACCGTCTTGCGCAGCTCGAAGGTGAGCCCCGCCCACACCGAAGTCGAGGGCTTGAGCCGGCGCTCGAAGACCAGGTCGTTCTCGATGATCTCCTGCACCCGCGTGCGCGAGAGCCTTCGAATCTTTTCGCAGAGGTACTTGTCGAGCCGCCAGCCGGCGTAGTTGGGCTCGACCGTGTAGCGCACGAGCACGGTGCCCCCACCACCGGGCACCGCCTCAGGCCCGGCATCGTCTTCGTCGTCGAGCGAGTCCACCCTGGCTGCCATCGCACTTCAGCGGGCCCGCGTCACCCTGACTGGAATGAACCCGCAGGCTCGACTGTCGCACCCCGGCAGGTAAGGTGCGCCCCTTGATGCTCTTTGCTCTCGTGGTAGCCGCGGCCGTCACAGCTGCAGGCCCGAAGATCGCCATCGTCGATGTCGACGCGCCCGATCTCATGATGGGCCTGGGCGCCCAGGTCACCCGGGCCATCGTCACCGAAGCGCAGGCGCAGAAGCTCGACGTGATGTTGCCCGAGCAGGTGCGCGAGAAGATGGATGCGCGCCGCTACGAGTCGCTCAAGAAGTGCGCGGGCAACGTGGCCTGTGCCGCTCAGGAGCTCGAGAGCCTGGGCGTCAAGCGCGCAGTGCTCGGAAAGCTCACCCGCGACGAGCGCAACTACATCCTCAAGCTGTGGCTCTTCGATGTCTCGGCGCTCACGGTCATCGCCGACGTCGATCGTTCGATCCTCATCGCCGCGCGCCGCTTTCAGAAAGACGTTGAGCAGGCCGTTCCCCCCCTGCTGCGCGGTGAACGTGAAGCGCGCGGCACGCTGGTGCTCGAGGCGAACCTCACTGACGCGCAAATCACCTTGAACGGTGAGTTCGCCGGCACGCCGCCGCTGCGGCTGACCTTGAAGCCTGGCAAGTACGAGGTGAAGCTCGAGCGCACCAAGTACCTGCCCATCACCCGCCTGGTGGGCGTCGAGGCCAATCAGGAGACGAAGGTCGAGCTCAAGCTGCTCCTCATTCCCGGCATGGTGCCCGATGAGCAGGTCGTGCCCGCGCTCATCAGGAAGCCTGACAGCACGGGCGCGCCACCCGTGCAGCTCTCGGCGCTCACCTGGATCCTCGGCGTCAGCACTGTCGCCGCCGCGGGCACCGGGCTCGCCTTCGGCCTCATCGCGCGCGGTCAGCAGCGCACCCTGACCGAGGGCTACGACGCCGACACCGACCTCTATCGAGGAACCCGAGCCCAGGCGCTCGAGCAGAACCGCAACGCGCTCGTCGCCAACGTGGCCTTCGGCGTGGCCGCAGCAGCCCTCGTCGGCACCGTCATCGCGGGCCTCGTCGACAGCACCCGCGCCCCCGCCGTGCAGGTCACCCCCACGGTGAGCCCCAACGCAGCGGGCCTGACCCTCAAAGGCACCTTTTGATGCGCTCGTGGCTTAGGCGGCCGATCGATATTGTTTGCGCACTGGGTTTCCACCACCGGTCTCCCCGAGCCCAGTCGAGGGGGCACTTGCCTCCCGAAGGCGAAGGTAATCCCTCGACTCCGCTCGGGATGAGCGGAGTCGAGGCACCAAGTGGAAACGTAAATTCGCCCAGCCGCCTTAGCGTGCTCGCTGTCTTCGTCTTCCTGGGCGCCGGCTGCCAACAGCTCAACCCCAACGTCGGGCGCTTCAGTTGCGAGACGGGCGTCGATTGTGGCGCGGGCTTCGAGTGCCGCCCTCAGTTCGCGGGAGGCGCCCGGTGTTTCAAGCTGGGCGACTGCGTCGAGACGGAGCTGTGTGATGGCGCTGATGAGAACTGCGACGGGCGCATCGACGAGACGTTCCCCGAGCAGGGCCAGGCCTGCATCACCGGGCTGCAGGGCGAGTGTGGCGCGGGCATTAGAATCTGCGTCGTGGGCGCGCTGGCCTGCATGCAGACGGTGACGGCGCGCGGCGAGCTGTGCAACGGCCGTGACGACGACTGCAACGGGGCGGTCGACGAGGCCTTCGACTTCACCTCTGATGAAGACAACTGCGGGGCCTGCGCGCGGCGCTGCGATGCGGGCACCAACTGCCTGTCTTCCTCGTGTCAGGAGAGCAGCTGCGACGACGGCGCCGACAACGATCTCGACGGCGTGACCGACTGCCTGGACATCTCGTGTCGCGGGCAGGCCTGCTCCACGCCCATGCCGCCCGCGTGGCGTTGTGGCGCGCGTGAGCCCGATGCCGGAACGTTCGATGGAGGCGACGACGCTGGCGTAGTCGACGCAGGCACGCCAGATGGCGGGTTGGTGCTCGGCTGCTACGCCCCGGAGCAGGACTGCGGGAACGGCTTTGATGACGATGGTGATGGCGAGGCCGATTGTCTCGACATCGATTGTGCTGGGCTCACCTGCGCCAGCGGAACGACCTGCACCAATCGCAGTTGCCCGGGGCCCGGATGAAACGCTCGCTCATCGTCCTTCTCGTCGGCCTCGCCTGCAGCGCCTGGGCACAACGTGTTCCCTGGGCCGTGCAGACCGTCTCGGTTCCGTCGAGCCGCGCGGGCGATCCCACCTTTCTCTTCGTGCCAGGCGCAGGCCCCGGGCTGCGGCTCATGGTCGGCACCGACACGGTGACGCCCCCTGGCGGCGTGCTCTTCCCCCTCGGAGGAACCCCCGCGTTCCTGCAGGGCGGCGCCGCAAAATCGGCCGACTCGCGGGGCGCTGTGCTGGTGACCACGTCGCCCGGCACCAACTCGGTGTCGGTGTATCGCTTGAGTTCCGATGGCGGGGTCTCTTCGTTCGACACGGGAAACTTCTTCGTGCCCTCGGCGGGGCAGGTCGCGCTCGGCAGTCGCCCTGATGGCGGCTTCGACTTGTGGGTCGACACCTCGAGCACGCAGCTCGAGCACTACACGATGAGCCTCACGGCGAACGGCACGGCCTCTTTCACGCGGCTGCGCATCGTGACCGTGCCGGAGCTGCCGTCGGGTCTGGCCCTCGACGACCGCACGGGCCGGCTCTACGTGGGGCAGCCCAGCCGAGGCATCGTGACCGTGGAGCGCGACGGCGGCAGCTCGTTTCTCGTGTCGATCGACGCAGGTCAACTGGGCAGCGTGGTGGGCGGCCTCGACCTGTTTCTCGCAGCCAATGGCAGCGCGCTGGTGTTCTCCGCGGCGCCCAACGAAGGCCAGCTCAAGGTGCACGCTCACGCGGGTGCGCAGGCCACCTTCCTGACTTCACTCGAACTCGGTGACGTCGACGGCGGCCCGGCGAGGGTGACGAGCCCCGGCTTCGTCGACCTCTTCGAGCAGCCGGTGCCCGGCTTTCCCCGGGGCGTGATGCTGGTTCAAGATGACGGCGACGGCTCGTACAAGCTCGTCTCTCTCGCGGCGGTCAACGAGGTCTTTGCGCTCCCTGTGGCCTTCAACCCCGGGGCCGTCGCCGACGCAGGCCTGGCTGACGCAGGCACCGATGGTGGGGTCACCGACGCGGGGGTCGTCGATGCAGGCGTCACCGACGGTGGGTCTGGCGGCGGCAACGGTGGGGGCAATACGCGCCCGCCGCCCAGCGCCGAGCCGTTGACCCCGTCGTGTGGTTGTACCGGTGGTCCCTTTGCCCTGCTGCCTGCGCTCTCCTTGCTGTGGTGCCTTCGCCGACGTGGCTTTGCCCTGACTCGCCCATGAACAGACCCTCTCTCGTCCTCTGTGCGCTGATCCTCTCCTGCCAGACCACCCGCGAGGCCGAGCACCCGGCGGTGCCTCTTGGGGCCGATGCCTCGTTGCCCGCCACCCCGGCGGTCTCCACTGCGCCGCTGAGGATCACCATCGTCGGCACCAACGACGTGCATGGCTGGGTGATGGGCATGAAGGAGCGGTTTCCCCGCGGTGAGATCCGCTACGGCGGCGTGGCCACCTTTGCCGCCTACGTGCAGACGCTGCGGCAGGAGAACCCCAACGGCGTGGTGCTGGTCGACGCCGGCGACATGTTCCAGGGCACCCTCGTGTCGAACCTCACCGAGGGCAGCGTGGTGATCGAGGCCTTCAACCAGCTCGGCTACGACGCTGCGACCATCGGCAATCACGAGTTCGACTACGGCCCGGTGGGGCCGATCTCGGCGGCCACTCAAGCCGCGATGGATCCGTTCGGTGCGCTCAAGGCGCGCATCGCCGAGGCGAAGTTTCCGCTGCTGTCGACCAACATCTACGAAGCCAACCAAGAGGGCACGCGCCCCTCGTGGCTGCCCAGCGACGGCACCATCCTCATCGAGCGCCACGGCCTGAAGATCGGCGTGTTCGGGTTGACCACGCCGCAGACGCCCACCGTCACGCTGCCCATCAACGTGCAGACCATCAAGTTCCGCCCCCTGGGCTCAGAGGCGCTGGCCGCCGCGACGCGCCTGCGTGAGAAGGGCGCCGATCTCGTGGTGGCCGTGGTGCACGCGGGCGGGCGCTGCGAGGACAGCTCGAAGAAGGAAGACCTGAGCAGTTGCGACCTCGACGCGGGGGAGATCTTCGAGATGATGAAGGGGCTGCCCGAAGGCACGCTCGACGCGGTGGTGGCCGGGCACTCGCACCAGCAGATAGCGCACCTGGTCAACGGCACGCCCGTGATGCAGAGCTGGGCGTTGGGCCGCTACTTCGGGATCATCGAGTTGGCCATCGACCCGAAGACGAAGAAGGTGATTCCGGGCCGCACGCAGATCAACTCGGGCATCGAGATCTGCGAGACGTGGGACATCGAGACCAAGAGCTGCGACCCCAAGAAGCTGCGGGAGCGCGCTGATCAAGTCACCCCGGTGTCGGCGAAGTTCCACGGGCAGATCATCCGCCCTGATCAGACCGTGCTCCAGGCGATGCAGCCGGCCGAGCAGGCGATCACCGAGCTGCAGAACAAGGCGCTCGGGCTCAGCGTGCCCAGGGCCCTGGGCCGGGTGTACGAGGGCGAGAGCGAGCTGGGCAGCTTCCTGGCCGATTCGCTGCGCGCGATGTCGAAGACCGACATCGCCTTGATGAACCCGGGCGGCTTGCGGGCCGACTTGAAAGAGGGCCCGCTCACCTACGGCACCGTCTACGAGGTGGTGCCCTTCGACAACGCAGTGGCGATTCTCGACCTCACCGGCGAGCAGCTCGATCGCCTGCTCACCGCGGCCTACGGCTCGAAGAAGGGTGTCTTCCAGGTCTCGGGCCTCGAGGTGAAGTTGAGCCGCTGCGTGGTGCCCGATCGCCTGCGCGGCTTCACGCTGCCGGGGGGAAAGAAGATCGACCCGACGAAGAAGTACAAGGTCGCGCTGCCCGACTTCCTCGCGCGGGGTGGTGATGGCCTGGCCCCCGTGCTCGCCACCATCGATCCGTCACAGGTCGATCTCGCCGAGAACAAGGGCACCAACCTGCGCGACGATCTCATCTCGTGGTGGCAGACGAAGAAGGAGACCTTCAAGCCGCCCAAGAGTGGCCGCGTCACCTTCATCGACTCGGGCGAGACCTGCAGCACCGCCACGCGCACGGACACCGGGGCCACCATCCCGTAACCGGTTGCGACGGTGGCAGTACCTCACATGACAATATGTGACAGGGTACTTTCCAAACCCTCGACATCTGGTTAAGAAATCCATTCAGGGCCGATTTACCGGGCTCGGAGGAGATTCCAGGTGCTCTACAAAATCACGCCGCTGCTCACCCCGGTCGAGGCCAAGAAGTCGGCGACCGATCCCGACGCCCCCCCCAAAGAAGCCCGGAAGCGCCGCAAGTCGGCCATCTTTGATGCCGACGGCAACGAGGTGCTCATCACCATGATGTGCCTCAAGTGCCGGCAGATGAAGCCGCTGGGCATGTTCGGTCTGCGCAAGATGGCCGACGGGGCGATCCGCAATCAGCCCTGGTGCCGCACCTGCCGCTCGGGCGCAGGCGCCGTGAAGAAGAAGAATGAAGAGCTCGAGCAGCTCGTCGCCGAGGCCCCCGTGGTCGAAGCGGCCGCTGTGGTCGCCGAGCCCGTGCGCCGCGAACTCAGCCCGCTCGAAGAGCTGATGGCCGGCCCTTCGCTGGTCTGAAGTTTTCTTTCCGACGGCAGAAACACCGAAGCCCCGCCTCCGTGAGGAAGCGGGGCTTCAGTATTTTCAAAACCTGCTGCGTTGTGGAGGTGAACGGGATCGAACCGATGACCTTCGCATTGCGAACGCGACGCTCTCCCAACTGAGCTACACCCCCATGATGCAGGGCCCCGACGTCGCAGCGGGCGGGCGGCTGACTACGTGTTCCAGGGGCCACCTGTCAAGGATCAGAATTACCGCGTCTAGACATTTGACGCGGACAGACGCAGGTGCAAAAAACCTCAACCTTTCCGATGCCTCCTGTGACGAAGACTTTGAGCCCGGCCGAGCTCGCAAAACTAGAGCATGCCTTCGCGACTGATCCTGGATCCGAGGCTTACAAGCCTCTGGCCGAGGCGTATCTCGGCATGGGCCGATTCATGGAGGCGATGGTCGTCTGTAAGAAGGGCGTCAAAGCCCATCCAGCGCTCCCTGACGCCCGTGTGCTGCTTGCCCGCGTTTATGCGGAGCAGGGGAAAGACAAGAAGGCCCTCGAAGAATTGACCGGCGCCCTTCAGGTCTCCCCGACCGACAAGGTCGCGTTGCGCATGATGGGCTCGTTGCAGATCAAAGGCGGCGACGCCGCGGTCGGCAAAGAGAACCTGCTCAAGGCGTGGACCACCGACGGCGCCGATGCCGAGACGATCGAGCTGATGGGGAAGAACGGTGTCTCCGTTCCCAAGCCCGCTGCGCCTCCGCCGCCCCCGACGCCCCCTGCGCCCGTGGCAGCGCCGCCCGAGGCAGCGCCTGTCGCCAGCGTTCAGGTCGAACAGGCCTCCGTGGTGCTGGGCGACGACGAGCCCGAGCCCCGCGCTCCTGCCCCGAAGAAGGCGGCTCAGCAGCGGCCTGCCCCGCGTGCGCCCCCGCCCCGTCGCTCGAACGCCGGAGAGCGTTCCAGCACCGGCGAGATGAGCGGTGAGTTCAGCCAGGGCTTCGAGAACGCCGAGCTGTCGAGCTCAGGTGGTCGCCGCCCCAGCAAACGCAGCAACGGTCAAAAGGCGCTCTTCTTCCTGCTCCTGTTCGTGGTGCCCGTCAGCGGCGCGGCGTACTGGGGTTGGGGTCAGTACAAGGGCAAGTTGGTCCGCGAGGCGAACGCCGCCATCGGCGAGGCCACCAAGCTGGTGAAGGCCGACACCTTCAAGGGCTACGAAGAGGCGATCACCAAGGCGCAGTTCGCACTCGACCTCGACGCCACCGCCGACACGAACCGCAACGCGCGCGGCTTGCTGGCGTACGCGTACACGATTCGGTGGGGTGAACATCTTCACGAAGAGGCGAACCGCGAAGCGGCCGAGAAGAACATCACCGCGGGCCTGGCTGCCAAGGAGAACTCGGCCTACCTGCACGCGGCTGAAGCGATGTTCGACTTCTACAGCGGGAAGACGGCCGACGGTCTGACGGCCATCGAAGAGCGCATCAAGACGGCCGAGGCGAACAAGAAGAACGTCTCGATCTACTACCTGACGCGCGGCATCCTGCAGATGAACAACGGTGACCTCGAGGGGGCCAAGGAGTCGCTCGATCACGCGCAGGCCATCGCGAGCGACGATCCCCGGGTGTACGTCTCGCTGGGCAATTTGCATCGCCGCCGCGGCAACCCCGAAAGCGCGCTTCAGTCTTTCAACGTGGCGCTCGATCGCACGCGGAAGTCGCACCCAGAGGGATTGATTGGCACGGCGAGCCTCATCCTGGACACCCCTGAGCCGCAGAAGGGCTACTGCCTCGCGGCCACCTACGTGAAGGCGCTGCAGGGCATGGCCGATACGGCTGCGCCTCGACAGTTGGCCACCAACGCCTTCATTCGCGCGCTGATGATCAGCCGCGTGTCGCGCGACATTCCGCTCTACAGCGACAAGGCGTTCCAGAAAGAACTCGAAGAATGCACGGGCGTGAAGCCTGACGCGGCGCAGGCAGCGAAAGACGTGGAAGCCGCTGAGAAAATTGGCCTGGCGCTCGACCGCAACAACCCGGAGCTGCTCCTCATTCGCGGGCGTCGGCTCGCCTACGAGGGCAAGCTCGACGAAGCGGCCAAGCAGATTCAGCTCGCGATCGATCAGAACGCGAAGGCCTCGCACTTCCACGTGGAGCTCGCGAAGGTGCTGATGAAGAAAGAAGGCGGAGAGGCGGCCACCGAAGAGGCGCTCAAGAAGGCGCTCTCGCTGGTGCCCGGCAGCCCCAAGCTCCTCTCGATGCTCGGCCAGGTGCAGTACCGCCAGAAGAAGATGGATGCGGCGCGCGACACGCTGGAGAAGGCGATCGCCGACACCAAGACCCGCAACCCCGAAGCGCGCTTCCTGCTCGGGAAGATCTACCGCGACGACAAGAAGGATCTCGGCAAGGCGGCAGAGCTGCTCAAGAAGGCGGGCGAGGAATACTTCGCGGACCCGCCGATGGCGTCGGTGGCCTACGACGAGCTGGGCGCGACCTACGAGCTCAAGCAGGACAAAGATGGCGCCGACTCTGCGTATCAGCGCGCGCTCAACGCAGACAAAGACAACGCGGCTGCCTACTGCCACTACGCCCGATTCCTCGGGAAGGACCCGAAGATGAAGGACAAGACGAAGACGCTCGCTTCCGAAGCGCTGCGTCTGGCGCCACGCGATGGGTGCGCCGAAGAGATGCGCAGCCTCGGCGGTACGGTCACCGCGCAGGGCGGCGGCTGAATCCATCAGTTGGGCTGCTGCGCCCCGCTTGTGTGAGGTGCCGAGCCGCGCTACCTGTGGTGGGCCGTGAAGGTCGAACCGTTGAGCGCACCGATGGTTTCAGCCACCCGCTCGCTGGGCGACGTGGTGGGTGATTACGTCGCGCTCACCAAGCCGCGGCTCTCGGGCCTGGTGCTCTTCACCGCGGCCGGCGGCATGTGGCTCTCGGGCAAGCCCCTCGACTGGAAGACCTGGTTGTTCGCGATGCTGGGCACCGCGGGCACGGTCGGCTCGGCCAACACCATCAACTGCGTGCTCGAGCGTGAGTCAGACCGCTTCATGGCGCGCACGGCCAAACGGCCGCTCCCGGGCCAGCGCATGGAATCGAGCCACGCGATCGTCTTCGCGCTGGTGCTGGGGCTCATCTCGCTGCCGATGCTGGCGCTGGGCGTGAACGTTCTGACCGGCGTGCTGGGGCTGCTGGCGCTGGCGAGCTACGCGTTCGTGTACACGCCGATGAAGTCGCGCACGCGCTTCGCGATGCAGGTCGGGGCGTTCCCCGGAGCCTTGCCTCCGCTCATGGGCTGGACGGCAGCGACGGGGCGCATCGAGCTGCCGGGGTTGGTGCTCTTCGCGATCCTCTTCGTCTGGCAGTTGCCGCACTTCATCGCGATCGCCCTGTTTCGCAAGAGTGAGTACCGGGCAGCGGGGTTGACCAGCCTGCCGCTCGAGAAGGGCGACGACACCGCGCGGCGGCATGCGGTCGGGTACGTGGCGGTGCTGCTGCCCATCTCTGTCGCGCCGTACTTCGTGGGCGTCGCCGGGTGGCTGTACCTGGTGGTGGCGGGGGTGCTGGGGGCTGTGTTTCTGACGGTGGCCATCCGCGGATGGCTGGGGAAGCTGGGTGATGTGTGGGCCCGGCAACTGTTCGTGACCTCGTTGCTCTACCTCACGGGTCTGTTCGCGGCGCTGGGACTGGGGAGCTGACGTCGGGCTGACCCAGGGCTGAGTCGATGACCCGGGGCTTGTCTCACTCACCCTGTCCGACTAGATGAACGGCCTCGCAGGTGGGGGCCGGTGCCTGCGCGATCGCAATGGTCGAAACCTTCAAGAACATGGCGAAAAAAGGCGGTTTGCCGAAGCGGAGGGCCGTGTCGCTCAATGACGTGCCGCGGGTGCACGGTGACACGGCGTTGCAGAAGGTGGGGGGGCGATGGGTCGCTGCGACTCCGGACGATCAATTGCATAGCTTCGAGGGCGCCGACGGGGTGGTGTCGGAGGTGGGCGAGCGCATCGTCGAGTTGATCGACGGGAAACGCTCGGTGGAGCAGATCATCGCGACACTGATGAACGAATTCGACGTACCGCGCGAGGTGGCGGAGTCAGACACCTTGGATTTCATTGGGTTGTTGGCCGACAAACACGTTCTGTCCCTCTGAATCTTCAGGGTTGGGCAGGGCACTACTGATTTTGGAGGGGTGCGCACATGGTTCGAGGAAACATGATGCGGTGGGCGTTTGCAGTCGCGGGCCTCGCGATGGTTGTCAGCGGTTGCTCTTGCCCGGGCCCAATTCCCCCGGTCACGTGCTCTGACACTACGATTACCTTCGAGACGCCGACGGCGGGCATGACCGTCGACTCGCCGTTCGAAGTGTCGATCAACGTCAAGACCGCCGACGGCACTGCGTTTCCCATCGACGGGGCTCAGCTCAAGGTCAGTGGCGGCGCAGCCATCGACGGTACGGTCAGCGGCAACCGCGCGACCTTCACCGGCGTGCCCGCTTCGGCCGGCTCGCAGTCACTGGTGGCGACCATCGCTTCCGGCACGTGCTCGAAGAGCTCGTCGGCTCAGACCATCACCGTGCGTGACGCGTGCAGCAACGCGGCAGTGACCTTCGTCGAATTTCCGCAGGACACCGCTGCCGGTGGTCTGGGCGTGCTCAACCGCGCTGAGCTCCCTCCGGGCACGGACCTGCAGGTGAAGGTCGACGCGACCTGCGTCGCGGGCGTGCAGGTTCGTATCAAGCGAGGTGCCCAGGTCACCGCGCCGGTGGACTTCATCAACGGCTCGGCGATCGTTTCCCTGCCGATCACGGCTGAATCGGAGCGCATCGACCTCTTCGCTGAGCTCGTGCGAGGCTCGACACCGGTCAACACCGCGACGGGCAACCCGCAAGCGAGCCGGAGCATTCAGGTGAACCGCGCCCTGCCTTCCTGCGCCGTCACCACGACGGGTTCGTTCGGTCCCTCCGACGACGCTGACACGGCACTCGCAGGCTTCCAGATGAGAGTCACTGGGACCATGGACTCGACTTCCAGGGGAACTCTTTCAGTCACTGGTCAAACGCCCGTCACCGTTGTTCCGATGATGGGCGTCGACGTCTCGGCCGACTTTACGTTGGCGAACTCGGGCTCGTACACGGCCACCCTCGTCTGCAACGACGCCTTCGGCAACAGCGTCACGGCCACAGGCATGTTCACGGTGGACTTTGACCCGCCCACCATCGCCATCGTCTCTCCGACGATCGCAGACGGCGGCGCGACGATGGTCGTCACGCAGTCGCCATTGCAGGTTCAGGTGTCGACCAATGCCGAAGACGGCTCATTCGCAGAGGTGCTGCGCGACGGTGTCTCGGTCGGCGTTGGTACGGTCATGGGCGGGATGGTCAGGTTGCCGGTCTCCTTTGGCAATGACGGCACGTACACCCTCACCGTGCGCGTGAGAGACGCGGCGGGCAATCAGTCTTCGGCCACCTTCACGGTGAACGTGACGCTCGACGGCTGTGGGGCTGCTTTCTCCCGTCCGATGACCTGTCCGGCGCTGCTCACACCTGCCCAACTGCAGGTTGGAAACTTCTCCTTTCAGACCACCAGCAAGCCGGTGTGCCTGAATCAAAGCGCGACGCTGCACCGCACTGACATTCTTGCAGACGGTGGCACCCTTGCGGAGGTCTTGGTTGGCAGCAGCACGGTCTCGGCGGGCGGCGTGACCAACTTTCCGGCGCTGCCAGTCGCTTCGGGCGACTACCTGTTCCGCGCCTCCGTTCAGAACCTGGCCGATGCGGGCACCAGCGAGGTCAGCTGCCGCGTGACTGTCGATCTCGACGGCCCCGCCATCACCAACCCCATCGTGCCGGGCACCTCTACTTTCGCAACGCTCAATGCAGCGCAAGACTCGCAGCCGGGCGTTCCCGGCGTTCAGCGGCCCCTCGTCTTCTCGGCGCGTGTTCCGGCTGGCGGAAGCGTCGACGTCTGCACCACCGCGGCCGTCGACCCGATGGGCATGCCGTACGCGATGACCCCTGAGTGCGGAGCGGGTTGGTACCGCCTGCGCCAGGGGGTGACCAGCCCCGTGAGTGCCTTCACCTTCCCCGATGGCACGTACTCCGTGAAGGTCGTCGTCGTCGGCGGCGGCATCACCCCCGCGCCTTCGTCCGCGCCCATCTCGCTGTTGGTCGACGGCACGCGCCCGTGCGTGACCGCACTGAGCCGCACCCTCCCTCAAGATGCCAACGCAGATGGCCGGTTGAACATCGCTGAGCTTGCGGGCGGCTCACCTCAGCTGCGCTTCACCCTCAATTGCGGGGACACTTCTCCTGCAACGCTCTCAGCGACGATCCCGGTCATCGTGCGCGACGTGGCCGGTGGGGTTGCAGGCGCTACTCGCGCGTCAACGGCAGCATTTGCAGGGGGCGCTTACACCGTATCCCTGACTGGGCCCTTCGCGAGCGAGGTCGATCTGGATCTCTTCGTCGAGCTGACCGACATCGCCGGAAACAAGAACCTGATCGCGGTCAGCAATGATCCGTCGACCTTTATTTTCCGGGTCGATCCGGTCGGTCCGCTCTGCAGCATCACCTCGCCTTCCGGGCCGCTTCTCGGAATCGCGCAAGTGCCAGGGGGCAACCTCGACGTCCAAGTCGCTACCTCAGTGGACGTGGGAACGAACGGAGTGAGCATTGCCTTCACAGGGCAAGCGGCCCGCGTCGTTTCGCCCGCGCTGGGCCAAGCGCAGTCGACCTACGCGCTGACGGGCGACAACAGCTACACCGTTGGGGCCTCGTGCACCGACCAGTCTGGCAACGCGACGAACGCGGCGCCTCGCACCACGCGCGTCGATCTCGTGGCGCCGACCTGCAACATCACGGCTCCTGCCAACCTGGCCGTGTCGAGCACCAATGATGTCACGACCACAGTGGCAGTGACCGGTGTGACCGATGGCGACCTCGTTCAAATCACTTCCACGGTGGCCGGCATCACGAACAACCAGCTCACGGTGGCAGGTGCGACCGCGACGCGCACGGTGCGGTACTCCAATGGCGTTCAGACCGTGACGGCAGCCATCAGCGATGCCGCAGGCAACGTCTGTGTCGCCCCGTCCGGCGGCACGCGGCAGGCTCAGCTCACCGTCAATAGCACCTCCTGCAATCTCGACTTTGCCGCGGGCGGGCCGGTCATCACCAACGCCAATGGAAGCTGGGTCAATCGGTTGAGCAACCCCGCCGGAACGACACCCTTCACCACCACCATCGGAGCGGTGACCTCTGACTGCGGTGCGGGCCGCAACGTGTACCTCTACGCAGGCGCGCCCTCGGCCACCCCCTCGGGTACCCCGCAGGTGAGCAACGCGAGCGGTGCCGTGACCTTCGCTGGCACCAGCCTGACTGACGGGCAGCAGTACACCGTCACCATCGACAACGGGGCTGGCGTGTTGACGCACCGGAGCTTCATCGCGAGCTTCGCTGTGCCGAACATTCCGAGCATCGCGCTGCAGCGGTCTGCCGCGCAGGTCGTCAACATCGCCGTGGCACTCAACGCTCCGCTCGTCTTCGGGGCTGCGTCGGGTAATCGCCGAGTCGAGACCGCGACGGTGACTGACATGGTGTTCGGCGATCTCGAGGGCGCGGCCGATGCTCAGTTCCAGTTGACGCTGACGGGCATCGAGGGCGCGCGGGTCGGCACCTTGAATGCCGAACTCGATATTCTCGAAGGTGCCATCTCGCTACTCGCGCAGCCGGTGCAGATCACCTCAGCGGCCTTCACCCCGACGTTGCCGCGCCTGCGGCTCGCTCACCGCGCCGATGAAACGACGACGACGCTCGTCATTCGAGTCACGTCGCCCGCTGGAAACGTCTTCGCGAGCACGCACTCGGCTCAGGTCGACGTGATCGCGCCGACCGCGCCCAGCGTCACGCAGAACCTGACCTCGAGCCGCCTGGCAACGGTTGGCCTCACGTGGATGCCGGTCTTCGACGACGAGGTCACCAGCACCAGTGGAGGGCTGGTCGGCGGTACGCCCGCTGCGGGCTACGATCTGCGGTGGACGACGAACTCGGTGCCTTTCAACAACTCGATGGCGTCCGAGTCTGACTTCTTCGGAACGTCGTCCCGCGGCGAGGCTCTGATTGGTTGGGACAGTGGGGCCATCTCGCGGTCTTTGAGTGTTCCTTCACTCAGCTCGTACTTCATCGCCGTTCGGGCGCGTGACGAGGTGGGCAACTACTCGACGTTCAGCGCGCCGACGGCGGTGCTCAACGCCCCGACCGTGGTTCAGCTCTCTGACGGCGTCGCAGGATCCACGTTCGGCGCATCTGTCGATGGTTCACGCGACCTGAGTGGCGACGGCGTCAACGACATCGTGGTTGGTGCCCCGACGACCTCCGCGACCGGCGTCGGTGCGGTCTACGTCTTCCGCGGGGGAACCACGTTGGCGAACCAGGCTTCGTGTGGCACGGGTTGTCAGCAGCTCCTTCCTCCGGATGGCCAGGCTGGTCAGTTTGGCGCAGATATCTCGGTGGGAAACCTGGGCGAGACGGGGAACGACCTCGTCGTCGCACAGCCGCGCTGGAGCAGCAGCATGGGCCGCGTCTTCATCTTCTTCGGCGGTTCTGGGAACGTGGACACCGCGCAGTTCGTCGAGATTCGCGGCGATGCGCAGAACGCCTTCTTCGGTTCCACGGCGCGCATCATCCGGAGCATCGACGGCGATGCACTCGACGAACTGGCGATCTCGACGCCTAACTGGGACGCGACCAACGCGAACACCGCTCTGCGCGGCATCGGTCGCGTCTACATTTTCAAGGGGCGCGCTCGGAGTGCCTGGCAGGCGCTCGGCGTGACCGTCCCGCTCTCCGCCGCGGATTGGGTCCTTGAGGGGCCGAACCCCAAGTTTGGGTCACTCAGTGGATACGGGCAATCCCGGAACGGCATGGTGTCCCTTGGCGATCTCGACGGCGACGGCCGAGGCGAGTTTTCCGTGCCTATTTCACGTGAATTTGCCTCGCGCTTTCAGCTGTGGCGCGGCTCCACGGTGTCGAGCGCGGTGGCGCCTCTGCTGTCCTCCCAGGCGCTGCAGGAGCTCTCCGATACCGCTGGCACTGGGACGAGCCTGCTCGCATTTGGGGCCGCGGCAGTGGCTGGACTCGACGTGACCGGAGACGGTGGGGTCGACCTTCTTGTTTCCAACCCCCGGCTCAACCGACTCTACGTCTACCCTGGCCTTTCCTCTTCCGGTGCATCGGGGGTCCCAGTTCAGATCTCGGGAGTGAACCGCGCGGGCTCGACGCTTGCTGCGTGCGACTTCAGCGGGGACGGGTTCATCGACGTTCTGGCAGGAGAAGGTGGCACTCTGCCTACGGCGGCGTGGGCCCTGTTCTCTGAGGCAGGAGTGCTTCCTGGTTTTGGCGCTGCCCAGGATCACTTCGCGTCTGCAGTTCGCGGCACTGGGCCTACCAGTTTCATGGGGTCTTCCGTGTCATGCGCTGAAGTCACTGGTGATGGTTCCCCAGACTTTCTCATCGGGGACTCCGCTTCCGGCATTGTGAGGATCGTGAGATGACGTTCAAGAAACCCTACGAGTCGCCGCACGTTCGATCAGCAGTCGCGACCGCTTCATCGGTGCAGTTGCTTGCCTGCACCGGCTTGGTGGTGCCTTGCCCGGATGGATTGTTTCCAGATTGCTGTGCGCCAATTGCTGAGCAGTGCCTTGATGAATGTGGCGGCTGAGTCTCAGGGGGGAAGGTTCCAAAGCTCTACGAGTGGTATTTCGAGACCTGAGAAGGTGGCTGGCCTGAAGAGGGCGTCGCCTTCAAGCTGCTCTTCGAGGAGCAGCTCTCGGCCTTTCAGCACGTAGCGCTGCAGCGTTCGTTTCTCGGGATCGAGGAGCCAGTACTCCGCGGTTCCGATCGACCCGTAGCCAGCGAGCTTCTCGACCGAATCGAATCGGGCGCTCGAGGGCGAGATCACTTCCACCGCCAGGTCTGGCCCACCTTCGGTGAGCGCCTGCTCCGGAATCACCCGGCCCGGCTTGAAGTACTGCACGTCGGGCATGAACCCTTCGTCGTCGCTGATGCGCACCTTGTAGCCCGAGCTCAGCACGAGACCTCCCGGTTCCGACTTGCGCCACGCCGTCAGCCAGTAGCTGAGCACCGCCACGATGTGCTCATGCAATTGCGTCGGCTCTTCGAGCTGCATCAGACGCCCGCCGATCAACTCGCGGCGATCGTCATCGGGCAGCGCGACGAACTGGCTCCAGGTGACGTGACTGACCCACATTCTAATCGCGCCCCTCAAAAGGGAGACGCGAAGGAGTTGGGCCCCCACCCAACTCCCTCGCGTCTACGACCATCGGGCCCGCCCTCACCAACCCCTTGTTACCGCCCGACGTGACGACTCCTGAGCAGGCGTTGGGCCAGACCTAAGTGCCCGAGACCGCGTGGTCGACCTGCCCGAGCGGGTCCTGCTTCTCGGACGGGCGTGGTCGCTCCACAGCCAGCTCTCGCGTAGTGAGACCCAGATGCCGGTCGAACTTCGCCGCGGAGGGCTCGTGCTGCAGGGCACTCCGCTGTGGTTCGACGCACGCACCAGGGCGCCCGTCGCCTTCGTCAGTCACGCGCACTCCGATCACATCGCCCGGCATCAACGGGTGATCGCCACCCCTGAGACCCTCGCGCTGATGACGCACCGGCTGGGGCCTCTCGAGGCCACCACTCCATTTCGGTACGGCCAGACGCTCGGGCACGAAGACCTGCACCTCGAGTGCTTCTCCGCAGGTCACGTGTTCGGCTCAGCGCAGATTCGCGTCACCCGATCCGATGGCCATCGGCTCGTCTACACCGGCGACGTGTCTCTCGAGCCCGCACTCACCGCCGAGGCCGCTCCGGTGCTGAACTGCGAGACGCTCATCATCGAGTCGACCTTCGGCCACCCGAAGTACCGCTTTCCCCCCCGCGCTCAGGTCTACGACGAGGTGGCTGACTGGTCCCGCCGACAGCTCGCGCGTGGGGTGCGGCCCGTGCTGCTCGCGTACTCCCTGGGCAAGTCGCAGGAGACCATTCGGCAATTGGCGGTTCGAGGGCTGAAGGTCTGCGCTCACCCCAAGATTCATGAGGTGGCCGAAATTTATGAGCGCCTCGGTATGCCCGTCGGCGCGCGACGGTTCGATGGCGCGTTCCTCGAGGACGAGGTCGGGCTGTTTCCTCCGTTCCGTCGGGGCGATTCGCTGGCCCACGTCGGGCCGAGGTCGTTGGCCGCGTTGACCGGGTGGGCGCTGGAGCCCTGGGGCGCACGGCGCAGTGGGGCCGATGTCGCGTTTCCTGTTTCGGACCACGCCGACTTTCCTTCGTTGGTCGCTTACGCGCAGAAGAGCGGGGCCCGGGAGGTCATCACCGTGCATGGTTTTGCTGCGGAGCTCGCCCAGGAGTTGAGGGCACTGGGTGTGTTTGCTCGCGCGGTCACCGAGCAGGTTCAGATGGTGTTGATCTAGTTGGCCCCTCACCCCGACCCTGCGCAGGGAGAGGGAGTCTGATTCGTGTATGAGGGACCGCGTGAAGGCCCTTCGACTCGTTCTCC
This sequence comes from Archangium sp., assembly GCA_043773025.1. GTDB lineage: Bacteria > Myxococcota > Myxococcia > Myxococcales > Myxococcaceae > Archangium_A. The sequence continues at coordinate 7,825 of JAYVFP010000222.1, read as the reverse complement.
TCGGGGAAGTGCACCCGGCTGTCGTCACCACCGTCGACTTCGATGACGCCGACGGGCTGCGCCTCGATGAAGTCTTGATCGCAGCTGCCGGCTTTCTCGAGCACGAGAAGGTCGAGCTGTACGAGTCCTCCACCGGCAGCCGGCTCTCGCTTCAACTGCGAGCCGGCAAGGCGGGCGAGGTCGGCCTGTGCGGCGCCGCCGCTTTGCTCATCAAACCCGGAACGCGCCTCACCATCGCCAGCTTCGGGTGGATGAAGGAAAAGGCCGCCTCGAAGCACCAACCCTCCATCGTGCGCGTCGACGAGGAGAACCGGCCCCTCAAGAAGTCGAAGGCCGGCTGATGGCGTTCGTCGAGCTCCTCTGCGCAGAGCAGGTGCTGCGCATCGACGCTTCCATCTGCGAGATGGCCACCGAGCGCGTGCACTGGAAGCACTTCGTCGGCAGCGGCCCGCCTTCACTCACCGTGCGCCGCCACTCCTCGCTCGAGGGCACCACCATCGACGCGCCCCTGGGCAAGTGCACCTTCGTGCTCGAAGGCGACACGCTCGATGTGGCCGTGGAAGATGGCGTGTTTCGCGGTGAGCTGATTCTGCGGCTCGCCTGGTACCTGCTCGCCACCCGCCAGGGCGCCGTGCTCATTCATGCGTGCGCGCTGCGCGAAGGCGACGTCGCGGTCGTCGCCGCGGGGAAGAGCGGCGATGGCAAGTCGACTCTGTCGCGGCTCGGCGTCGGCGCGGGCCTCACGCTGCTCACCGATGAAGTGGTCATGCTGTTTCCTGATGGGCGCGTGTGCGGGACTCCGTTTCGGTCTGATTTTGAGAACGCCGGCCGGCCAGGGCTCGTGAAGGCGAAGTACTTCTTCGCGCTCGAGAAGGCGCAGACCGAAGAGTTGAAAGACTTGAGCGCTCTGGCTGCGACCCAATTGGCCATGGCTCAGTGTTTTGACGTCGCCGAGGTCGCACTGCCCCGGCCGGAGGTTCGGCGGCGGTTGCTTGCGTTTCTGGGCAACGTCGAGCTTCGCACCCTCGCGTTTCGCAAGGACCCGGCTGCAGGGGTGTTCGTCAGAGGACTGGTAAGCCCTCTCCCCGACCCTCTCCCCCGCGGGGGAGAGGGAGGCAGTTGATTGATTGGTTGTTTGGTTGATTACGGCGCGGCAGGCGCGGGCGCCACGACGGGAGCCGGTGCCGGACCCGCCATCGCTTCCACGTGCGCAGTCGCTTCGGCCAGGTAGGCCAGGCGGCGCATGCGGATCTCATCAGGCAACTCAGCGAACGCCTTGAACGCCTCGTTGAGCACCGGGCGATTGCCGTTGCTGGCGATGTGAGCGAGATCCTGGCTGGGCTCGGCCGAGTCGACCGCTTCTTCCCAGTTGTTGTCCGGCATGAAGCCCGCTTCCATCAGCGCGCTGAACAACTGCACCGCTGCCAGCTTCATGCGCAGCTCACCGAGCATGTCGAGCGCCTCAGAGGAGGCCTTCAGCTCGTGCAGCGCACCCGTGATGCGGGGGTCGACGTCGGCGGTGGCGTCTTCCACCTCGACCGCTTCACGCAGGTCGGCGTTCAGACCGTCGATGGCCGCCTCGCTGGTGATCACTTCTTCACCGACTTCGCGCAGGTACATCACCGCGACAGCCGCATCACCACCACCGCTGGCGACCACACCTTTCGCCTTGGCGACCATCTGCATGTCAGGCACCGGGCGTCGGCCCTCGAGGCGCGTCTTCACGGCCTCGCGGTACTGGTGCTCGAGGCTCGCGCCGGGCGGCATGCGCACGGGCAGGGGGGGGCGCAGGCCCGGAACGTCGAGCACCCACGGCGGCGGGTTGGCGATGTGCTTGAGCCCGCGGAACAACAGCGTGCCCGGCGCATCACCGGGGCGGAACGGAGGCAAGTCGCTCTCGGGCGCAGACGTTCCCAGACCCATCACCGCCGCGCGCTGTTCACGCGTGAAGCTGGTGACACCCACGGCAGGCGGCGGGGGCGGGGGCGGCGCGTCTTCGCCATCGAGGCCGGTGACGCGATCCATGTCGCAATCGTCGAACTCGAGCTGCTCGAGCCCGGTCGCGTTGGTGAAATCGCAGCGCAACAGCTTGAGCTTCTCGAAGGTGGCGCCCTCCATGTTCGCCCCGCGGAAGTCGCAATCCTGCAGGCGGCCGCCGTGGAAGTAGGCCCCGGAGAGGTCAGCCTCCTTGAAGCTGACCTTCGACAGGTCGCACTTTTCCCACTCGGTGCCGACCAACGTCAGCCCCGACAAATCGGCGTTGGCCGAAAACAACTGGGGGAACGTGGCGCCCGTGTGATCCAACGGAACCTTGTTGTCCTTGCGCAGCTGGTTCCACTGCTTGGACCCAGCCTTGAGCAACTCTTCGATGCCGACCTGCTTTCCCATGCCGCGCCTTCTATCGGTTGGCCTCGGCACCTTCCACAACTGCGTTCCGCTGAGATACAGGGTTCTGCAGATGCTCGAGTACAAGGTCACCGAAGACCACACCGGGGTCCGCCTCGATAAGTTCCTCAAGAAGACGCTGGCCAGCGTGCCGTTCAGCCATCTGTTCAAGATGATCCGGGTCAAGAAGATCCGGGTGAACGGCAAGCGGGCCAAGCCCGAACAGGAGCTTGCGGCGGGCGACGTCATCACCGTGCGGGGCACCGACGAGAAGCTGCTGGGAGATAGGGAGCGAAAGCCGCCCCCGCCCCCTCCCGTCGACCTGTCAGAGCTCGACATTCTCTACGAAGACGACTGGATCCTCGCGCTCAACAAGCCCTCAGGCATGGCCGCCCATACCGGCAGCGGCATCACCGGGGGCACTGTGGTCGACGTGGTGCGCGCGTATCTGGGTAATAAGGCCGAACGCAATGGCTTCTCGGCCAGCCCCGCCCACCGCCTCGATCGCGAGACCTCGGGCGTCATCATCGTGGCCAAACGGCGCCCCGCGATGGTGCACTTCACCGAGGTCTTCACCGAGCACAAGGCCAAGAAGCGCTACCTCGTGCTGGTCAAAGGCAAGCTCTTGAACCAGACCGGGCTCATCGATCTGCCCCTTCAAGAGCACCAGCAGACCGCCGAATCACGCGAACGACGTGGCGTGAACATGCAAGAGGCCCGCACGCGCTACCAGGTGGTGTGTCAATCCAGCCACGCGGCGTACGTGCAGTGCACGATTGAAACGGGCCGGACCCACCAGATTCGGCGACATTTCGCCTCGATAGGCCACCCGGTTGCGGGGGACCCGAAGCATGGGGACTTTGCGTTCAACCGGGAGGCAAAGGCACAGTGGGGCCTGAAACGACTCTTCCTTCACTCGACGCGGCTGGAGTTCCCGCACCCCGAGGACAATCGGAAGATGGTGGTCGAAGCGAAGCTCCCGGAGGATCTCGTCGATGTGCTCAAACGCTCAGGCCTCGACCATAAAGCTCCCTCGGGGGACGAATGACTGAAGGGAAACTACTGTTGGTCAACGTGCCTCAGAAGCGATGGTGGAAGCGGCTGTTCAAGCTGGTCGGCTTCTTGGTTCTCACGGGGGCGACGGCGGGGGTCATGGGCTACGGCTTCGTGACCTGGAAGTACTCCGATGGGCTGCCCGACATCCCCAAGGTCGACGCGTACTGGCCGCCCATCCTCACCGAGGTGTACACGGTCGATGGCGTGCTCGCCGGCGAGTTCTACAACGAGCGCCGCAAGGTGGTGCCGTACGAGCGCATTCCCAAGCGCCTCGTGCAGGCCTTCATCGCCGCCGAAGACGCTGACTTCTTCGATCACTTCGGCATCGACGTGGTGGGCACCGGCCGCGCCGTCTTCAAGACGGTCATCAAGAAGGTCACCGGCAAGGGCAAGGTGCAGGGCGGCTCGACCATCACCCAGCAGACCGCCAAGGCCGTGCTCATCAGCGCCGAGGGCTACAAGGAGTCCACCGCCAAGACCATCAAGCGCAAGCTTCGTGAAGCGCTGCTGGCCCGCCAACTCGAGACCGAGCTGACCAAGGAAGAGATCCTCTATCTCTACCTGAACAACGTCTACCTGGGTCACCACAGCTACGGCGTGCAGTCGGCCGCCGAGAACTACTACCGCAAAGACGTGAAGGACCTGACGCTGGCCGAGATGGCGCTGCTCGCCGGGCTCCCGCAGGCGCCCTCGAACTACTCACCGTTCCGCGACGCCGAGAAGGCCCGCAAGCGCCGCCAGTACGTGCTGGGTCAGATGAAGGAGAAGGGGATGATCTCCGCGGCCGAGTTCGACGAAGCGTCGGCGGCCGAGGTGAACGTCTACCCGGTCGAAGACATCTTTCATCAGTTCGCGCCGTACTTCACTGAAGAGACCCGCCGCGACGTGGTCGAGCGGTACGGCAACAAGGTGCTGCTCAACGACGGCCTCAAGGTCTTCACCACGATGGACAGCGAGCGCCAACGCGCCGCTCAGGAGGCCGTGCTGTGGGGCCTGCTGGCCGTGGACAAGAGACAGGGTTACCGCGGGCCCGTGATGCAGCTGGGCACCAAAGCCGAGCAGGACAAGTTCGTCGCGCGCGGCAAGAAGGTGCTGGGTGGTAAAGCGCTGGTGCCCGATCACCTCTACATCGGCCTCGTCACCGCGCTCGCCAAGGATCTCTCGAGCGCCGACATCGCCATCGGAGACGTGAACGCCAAGCTGCCCGCGCTGGGCATGCGCTGGGCCCGTGAGGTGAACGGCGAGCGGTATTACCCCTCGGTGCTGATCAACAACGTCAAGCCGCTCAAGGTCGGCGACGTGCTGATCGTTCGCGCGGTCAAAGAGAAGAAGAACCTGACCGACGATCGCGAAGCCTGGAGCGACGCGCTGGCCGCCGACGTGCCCGAAGGCGTGCCGCTGGTGCGCCTGGAGCAGGAGCCCGAGCCGCAAGCCGCCATCGTGAGCATCGACCCGCACCGCCAGTACCTCTCGGCGATGGTGGGTGGCTACGACTTCGACGCCAACGAGTTCAACCGCGTCTTCCAGGCGTGCCGTCAGCCCGGCTCGAGCTTCAAGCCCATCGTCTACGCAGGCGCCCTCGAGTTGATGGGGTGGACAGAGGGCACCGTGATCCTCGACTCGCCCATCGTCTACGACGACCCCGAGAACCAGAACCGGTGGAAGCCCGCCAACTACGACGAAGGCTTCAAGGGCGAGGTGCTGCTCAAGGAGGCGCTGGTCAACTCGATGAACATCCCCGCGGTGAAGACCTTCATCGAGCTCGCGCGTTTCCTGGGCAAGAAGAACGAGGTCATCGGCATCAAGGCCATCAACGACTTCGCGCACACGCTGGGGTTCTCCACGCCGCTCAACCCCGACTACTCGGCGGCGCTGGGCAGCTCGTGCGTGTACCCGATTGAGCTGGCCAACGTGTACGCCACCATCAACCGGCTGGGCCTCAAGAAGCCGACGTACTTCGTGCGGAAGATCGAAGATCGGTTTGGCCGCATGGTGGAAGACCACACCGCCTATGACGACCCGTGGGCCTCGCTGCAAGACCGCATGGCCGCAGGTTACGCCCGCAGCTTCGAGCCAGGTGAGCAGGTGATGTCGCGCGAGACGGCGTACCTGGTGACCGACCTCATGCGCGGCGTGGTGCTGGGCGGCACGGGCGCGGCGGCAGGGCGGCTGGGCAAACCCGCAGCGGGAAAGACCGGCACCACCAACGACAGCTTCGACGCGTGGTTCACCGCCTTCACCCGCGACCTGGTCACCTCGGCGTGGGTGGGGTACGACATGAATCTGCATCCGCTCGGCAAATATGAGACGGGTGGCCGGGCGGCGTTGCCCATCTGGCTGTCGTACATGACCAAGGCGCTCGAGGGCCGCAACCAGCCTGAGTTCTATCCGCCCGCATCGCTCGACCTGATTCAGCGCCGCATCGACAAGAAGACGGGGCGGCTGGCCACGGGTTCGCGCAACTCGATGACGTTGTGGTTCAAGAAGGGCACTGAGCCCGAAGACAGCGAGCCCGAGAAGGGCGCGGCCGACGCGAACAACTTTCTTCAGGTTCCGTAGCGCTTCGCCTTCGAATTCACCCGAAGGAACAACCCACCGTTCATCCCGAGCGAAGTCGAGGGATTACCTTTGCTCGCGGGGAAGGTGGCATCTCGACTCCGCTCGATGCGAACGGTGTGGGCTGTTCCTTACGCGGAAGGTGGCATCTCGACTCCGCTCGATGCGAACGGTGTGGGCGCACCGTTCATCCCTCGCGCGGCCAGTGACCCCTCGACTGCTCTCGGGGGGAACGGTACGTGAGCCGCCGCGATGTCCAAGTCCTCCGAGTTGAGCGCGTTGTGGAAGCTGGCGCTCCCGCTCGCCCTGGCGCAGGCGGGGCAGGCGTTGATGGGCCTGGTGGACACCGCGGTGCTCGGCCGGCTCTCGGCCGCTGCCCAGGCCGGAGCGGGTTTGGGCAACTCGCTCGTCTTCACCTGCAGCTTCTTCGGCATGGGCGTGATGATGGCGCTCGACCCGCTCGTCTCGCAGGCGGTCGGCCGAGGAGACCTCACCCGCGCGCGCACGCACTACTGGCAAGGCGTGTGGCTTTCGCTGCTCACCAGCGTCGTGGTGATGCTGCCGGTCGCCCTCATCCCCTTCCTGCTCGAGCCCTTCGGCGTGGCGCCCAACGTCGCAGAAAGCGCGCGCGAGTACATGTGGTGGCGGCTGCCGGGCATCGCCGGGCTGATGCTCTTCGTGACGGCGCGCAGCTACCTCACGGGTGTCGGCAAGGTGGCGATCACCTTCTGGGCCATGGTGGTGGCGAACGTGGCCAACCTGGGCCTCGACGTCGTGCTCGTCTTCGGGTTCGGCCCCATCCCCGCGCTGGGGGTGATGGGCGCGGCGACCGCCACGGTGGTGTGCACGTGGTTGCAGTTCGGCATCTTGCTGTTCGGTTTCGGCAAGACCCCTGAAGGCACGCACCGGCGTTTCGATTCAGTCGAGGTGCTGCGCGCGGCCCGGCTCGGCGCGCCCATCGGCCTGCACTTCATCGCGGAGTCCGGCGTCTTTTCTCTCGCGGGCCTGCTCTCTGGGCGGCTGGGCGAGACCGCCGCCGCCGCACACCAGGTCGCGCTCAACTGGGCCAGCATCACCTTTTGCGTCGCTTCAGGCATTGGCGCTGCGGCCGGCACGCGGGTGGGGTGGGCTATCGGGCGCGGTGACAGACTCGCGGCGCGCCGGGCAGGGCTGACCGCCTTCGGGAGCGTGGCGTTGTTCATGGCGCTCGCCTCGCTGGTCTTCCTCGCTTTCCCGCACGCGATGGCCGGCGCGATGTCCACCGACCCGGGTGTCATCGAGAGGGTGATCGCGCTCTTCGTGGTGGTGGCGGTCTTTCAGATTTCCGACGGCGTGCAGGCGGTCGGCGCGGGCGCGCTGCGGGGTACCGGCGACACCACGTTCACCTTCTGGGCGAACATGGTCGGCCATTGGTGCATCGGCTTGCCGGTGGCCTACCTGCTGGGCGTGCGCGGGAGCTACGGCGTGGTCGGCTTGTGGTGGGGGCTCTCGGCGGGGCTGACCGCGGTGGCCATCGCGCTGGTGGTGCGCTTCAACCGCACGACGCGCGGGTCGATCGCCCGGCTGAGCTGATTCGAAGACCGGCGCGTGCAGGCTTTTTGTCGGGAGCCGCGCGAGTTGGTAGGAGGGCGGCCGCTCCGACGGAGGCTCCATGCCATCGCTGCCGGTCGTATCGCCCCGGAAGGGGGTCACCTCCCTCGACGCGCGAGCCAACTTTCACTTTGCGGGTTAGCTCGCGGCCTGCGCAGAAACTCACTTGCTCAAGGCCTGCTTCAACGCGTGTCCGCAAGCCCGCGCGCCAAGAGGCCAGTTCATTTCCGCACCGGAA
>JAYVFP010000221.1:0-34436 GCA_043773025.1 Archangium sp. | reverse complement strand
GTTAGGCACGCCGCCAGCGTTCGTTCTGAGCCAGGATCAAACTCTCCAAGATTTAATTTAGAGTGTGTTGACTGGCGATTGACTTCCAAACCATTGCTGATTCGGTTGTCCGCTAGCGTCCTGTCGGTGTGTGTTCCGACAAGACTTATATTTGTTGCACTGCATCTACTTGCAGTACTTCTTGGGCTTGCTATCCAGTTTTCAAAGAGCGACCTGCGTTTCGTTACCGTGTTGCCATCTTCTACATCTTCAACCGTCTACCCTGCAACTTCTTTTTTACTGCTCTGCTTCTTCTTTTCTGCTTTGCTCCCGACCCTTTCTTCCGGGTCGGCATGGGCGGCTTCTACATCCACCGCCCTGAGTTCGTCAAGGTCTTGTTCTCTTCAGAATCCGGCGAACCGGCTGAGGAGAGACCCTGCATCCCAGGCCGATTTACCGGCTCTGGAGCATCCTCCAGTCCCTCGTTTCCGAGGCTCCGTCAAGGATGCTGATCAGGTGATCATCACCATATTCTCATGTGGTTCAGCGGGTCCGACGTTGATGCATTTCCGACACTGACTTCGTTCCTCAGAACGACTCGCCCACCACCGAACTGCCCGCCCGCCAGCCCCGCCTCCGAATGCGCGGGGGGGCGGCATATACAGATCGGTTAGCCCATCGTCAACACCCCGCCCAACTAATTTTAGAGCGCCGAATTCATCAATCAATCAGGGCTGTTGAGTCGAAGTCCGGTGATGTCAACCCGACCCCGCCGGGTGCGTTCTGCGATCAGGACTGACCGGAGCTGGAGAAAAGCGTCCTCCAGTCGGTCGTTGATGACCAGGTAGTCGTAGCTCTGGGCGCCTTTCTCACACTCGGCCCGCGCGGCGAGCAGACGGCGCTGGATCACGTCGTCGCTGTCGGTGCCGCGGGAACGCAGGCGGCGCTCAAGCTCCTCCAGGCTGGGAGGAAGGATGAAGATGGTCACGGCATCGGGATACTTCCGCTTGATGGAGGAGCCGCCCTGCACGTCGATGTCGAACAGCGCCATGCCCCGGGCTCGGTTGCTGTGGTCGATGACGCCCTTGGACGAGCCGTAGAAATTGCCGTGCACCTCGGCCCACTCTACGAACTCGTTGCGGTCGATCATCTGCTTGAACGTGAGCGGATCGACGAAGTGGTAGTCCTTCCCGTTGGCTTCGGCGCCCCGGGGAGAACGGGTGGTGTAGCTCACCGAGATCTCCGCCTCGGGGAACTCCTTCTTGAGCATGTGCGCGAGCGTGGTCTTGCCCGCGCCCGAAGGAGCAGAGAGGACCACGAGGAGGCCCGGGGAGAGGATCGCCTGCATCGAGGGGTTGGTATTCATTCGACGTTCTGGACCTGTTCGCGGATTCGCTCGAGCTCGGCCTTGAGCTGCATGATTCGGCTGCTGATGTCGGCGTGCTGGCTCTTGGAGCCGGTGGTGTTCACCTCACGGTGCATTTCCTGAACGAGAAAATCCATCTTGCGTCCCGAGGGCTCGGCCGAGCGGAGCAGCTCGTGGAACTGCTCCAGGTGAGAGGCCAGGCGGGTCATTTCTTCGGCCACGTCGGTGCGCTCGGCGAAGAAGGCCACTTCCTGGGCCAGGCGCTGGGGCTCGACCGCGAGCCCCTTGGAGAGCTCGGCGATGCGCTCAGAGAGACGGGTGCGGTAGAGGTCGATGGCCTTGGGGGCCAGCACGCGCACCTCTTCGACCCACTGCGTGACCAGGCCCAGCCGTGCGGAGAGGTCGGCAGCCAGCGCCACCCCTTCTTTCTCTCTCATTTTCTGCAGGGCATCGAGGGCCAGGGCCAGCGCGCCCTCGGCGGCTTTGCCCGCGTCTTCGAGGCCGACCTGCGGCTCCTCGAGGCGGATCACGTTCATCTGGGTGGCGATGTCCTTCACCGTGACGGTGTCGGGCAGCTCGAGCGCGCGGGCAAGCTCACCCCAGGCCCGGCGGTATTCGCGGGCCAACGCCACGTCGACCTGGGGCACCACTCCGAGGGCGGTGCGGCTGGCCCTTCGAACCGAGACATCGACCGCCCCGCGGGCCAGCTTGTCTTTCACCAGCTTCTGGAGCGCTCCTTCGAGGGCGGCGAGCTCCCGGGGGAGCCTCACCTTCACCTCGCAGAACTTGTGATTGACCGACTTCAGCTCAACCGTGAGGGACTCGTTGCCGGCCGTGGCGGTACCTGTGCCAAAGCCCGTCATGCTTCGAAGCATGTCTTGTCGTAGTGGGCTTCCCCCGGGGAATCAATTTTCAGTCGGGAGCCGGGAGAGCAGGGCCGTGGTGCTGTGGTCCTTTGGATCTCCAGCCACGGCGACGCGGCCTCCGTAGGCCTCGACCTCCGCCCGCTCGGGGATGCTCTCGGGCGTGTAGTCGGTGCCCTTCACGTGCACGTCGGGCTTGAGCGCGCGGATCACCACTCGAACGTCCGGTTCTTCGAAGATCAGCACCAAATCGGTGCAGCGCAGAGCCCGGAGCAGCTCGGCCCGCTCGCCTTCCGGGATGACGGGGCGACCGGGGCCTTTGTACGCGCGGGTCGAGGCATCGGAGTTCACCGCCACCACCAGGCGATCAGCCAACGACTTTGCGGCTTCGAGGTAGCGCACATGACCGACGTGCAGGAGATCGAACACGCCGTTGGCCATCGCGACCTTGAGGCCCCGCGCTCTCCAGCCTTCGACCGTTCGCCGGGCGTCTTCGAGGCTCATCGGGCCAGTTCTCGCTCGAGCTCTGGCCGGGTCACGGTGGCAGTGCCCTGCTTTTGCACCACCAGCGCGCCGGCGATGTTCGCCAGACGGGCGGCTTGCGCGGGCGTGCCCCCGGCACCGAGGGCCAGAGCGAAGGTGGCCGACACCGTGTCTCCTGCTCCCGTGACGTCGACCGCTTCTTCCGAGCCGTAGACGGGGATGTGGAGCGGCCTTTTGCCCTTCTCGAAGAGCGTCATGCCGTGGCGGCCCCGGGTCACGAGCAAGACCTGGCAGGCGAGGCGCTGCTGGGCGACCCGGCCCGCGGCCAGAAGTTCAGCGTCATCACGAATCGGCATGCCGGTGAACGCCGCCAGCTCGGGCTCGTTGGGTTTGCACACCGTCAGCCCTGCGAAATCAGTCAGGCCGAAGCGGGAGTCGACACACACCGGCACGCCCTTGCTGGCGACTTCACGCAGGGCGGATCGGGTCTCTTCACAGAGCACGCCGGCGCCGTAGTCGGAGACCATCACCACGTCGGCAGCGAGGCCTTCTTTGAGCACCTGCACGGCCAGCGAGGCGCGCACCTTGGGAGGAAGCGGCCCGGTCGCACCTCTATCGATGCGCAGCATCTGCTGTCGGGTGGTGCTCAGCCCGCCCGCGAGCACCCGGGTGCGGCTCTCGGTCACGCTGGAGGTCACGGCGCGCAAGGTGATGCCGTTGCTTTTGAAGAGGGCGCTGAGCTGGCGGCCGAGGTCGTCGCGGCCGACGACGCCAATGGCGGTGACCTTCGCGCCGAGGGCGCTGGCGTTGGCCGCGGCGTTGGCGCCCCCGCCCAGCTTCACCTCTTCGCGCTCGTGGCGGACGATCAGCACCGGGGCTTCGCGGCTGACCCGCTCGGTTTGGCCGTAGAGGTAGTGATCGGCGAGCAGATCTCCGACGAGGAGCACGCGGACCTGGGGGAATCGCTTCAAGAGTGCGGTCGGCACGAGACGCGTTTGGCATCTCGCGGCGGCGCTGTCACCCGTCTCGCCCCGGGGGCAGCGGCAGCTCACCCCGCGTGACTTCGACCTCGAGCACCAGCACGTGCGCCGAATGTTCGGGCAACCGCTCTGCGTCCTTCTCGGTGGTCACCAGCAAAGCCCCCTGCCCTTCTGCCTCCTCGCGGGCGGCCGCGAGCTCGGCGGGGGTGAAGACGTGGTGATCAGCGTGAAAGTGCCGGCCCGTGATGGCGGCACCAAGCGCGAGCACTGATTTTTCCACCAGATCAGGGCGGGCGACGCCCAGCAGAAGCACCACTGATCTTCCCTGCAGCGAGACCGAATTGCCTTTGGGGCTGCGCACGCGGCTGATCAGGTGGCGGGCCTGCACGTCGCCTGGGGTTCCGTCGCGGCCCCAGACGTGGGTGGCTCGTGTGCGACCCGAAGCGGGCTCCCGGAGCGGACCTGAGGGGAGCAGCCACCCGTTTCCCACCCCGCCATCCACCAGCACGTCGAAGTCGCGCGCGAGACGGCGGTGTTGGAAGCCGTCGTCGAGGATCAGCAGATCAGCGCCCTTCGCGACGGCCGCTCGCGCGAGGGAAACGCGGTCGGCGCCCACCCAGACGGTGACCTCGGGGCAGCGGCGCGCGATGAGGCGCGGCTCGTCTCCCACGTCGTTCACCGGGGGGAGTTCGGTGCTGGTGAAGGAACGCAGCGAGCTCGACGTGCGGCCATAGCCACGGGAGAGCACGGCGACCCGAAAGCCGCGGCGTACGGCTTCGTTGGCGAGGTGCATCACCACCGGGGTCTTGCCCGCGCCTCCGACCACCAGGTTGCCGACCGAGACGACGGTGGCGCCTTCGATGCGGACGGGCTTGCGGAGGCCGAGCTCGAACAGCAGATGCCACGCGCGGATCACCAGGCCGTAGAGCAAGGCGAGCGGCGCCAGCAACCACGTGAGGAGCGTGGGCGGGCCGTACCAGTTCATGCGTAGAACGCGACCACGCGGGTGGCGATGGCTTTGGCAGACTCGAAGGTGAGGTCGCGGCGCTCGGAGCTGCGCGAGGCGGCGAGCAGTGATTCGACCGTGGGCGCGACGAGCGCATCGGCGTAGCGGGCGAGTGCCCCTTCATCGACGGCGACGACGCGGATTCCGCAAGCGCGCGCCTGGGCGGCTGAGCGGGCGCTCCAGTCGTTGCCCAGGCCGAGGATCCAGACTTCGTCGAGCGCCTGGAGGTGTTTCACAAAAGCGGGTCCCGATTGGTAGCCCACGAAACGCACGCGTTCTGGCGCCTGGGCTTTGAGCTGCGCGTAGAGCGGGCCATCACCGACCAGCAGCAGCGAACCTTCGGCGTGCTTCGCGAAGGCGGCGAGGCCCAGCTCGTGGCGGCGCGTCGCCTGGAAGGTGGAGACCATGCCCACCAGCTTGCCTTCTGGCAGGTTCAGCTCACGGCGCAGTGCAGCGCGATCGACGGCGGGGACGAACTCAGGTCCCACGATGGACGGAAGCACCAGCACCCGGCGCCCCAGCAGGCGCCGAGAGAGTGAATCCATCGGAACTGTGAAGCCGTCGGCTGATGGCATGCCGAAACGAATGGAGCGCGGCGCGTGAATAGAGCGGATCAGCTTCGCGCCTTTCGGTCTTCCGAGGCGCGCGATGGTGTGATCGTGGCTGAAGTGCGCGTGCACCACGTCGACGGGTTGGGAGCGCAGCTCGAAGACGTCTTGCAGCATCTTCCACGGGGTGGATTTGACGGACAGCTCGAGTGAGGCGGTGGTGAGAAGGCCGAGCGGCTCGAGGCGGGGCACGATCAGCTCTTCGCTGGTGTGCGACTCGCGTTTGCGATCGACGGCGATCTCGACTTCGTGGCCGAGTGATCTCTGGGCCAGGGCCAGTTGGGTTACGACTTCGGCGGGGCCGGTGAAATAGGGTGAGGCCAACAGGTGGAGGATTTTCAAGGCTGCCCCTCACCCCGCCCGAGGGCGAAGGGGGAGACGAGGGCGGCCAGGGCTTCGACGTTGCGATCGCTGGCTCCGGAGATTTGTCGAACGGCGTTGCGCGCGAGTGCTCCCAGTGAGTCGATGCTTTCCGGGCGGCTGAAGAGATCGCTCATCACTCGCACCAGGTGCTCTTCGTCTTTCACCTGAATGCCGCCGCGCCCCACCAGCACCTGTACGGAGTCGTGGAAGTTCTCCATGTGCGGCCCGAACAGCACCGGCTTCCCCTGCGCCGCGGGCTCGAGAATGTTCTGGCCCCCACGCGTGGTGAAGCTGCCGCCCACGAACACGATGGTGGCCAGCCGGTACGCGCGCGCGAGTTCCCCGATGGTGTCGAGCACGATCACGGGCGCTCGTTGGGGATTGCCATTCGAACGCAGCCCCACGTGCAGCCCCGCTTCGCGCGCCAACTGCACGACGCGCTCTGCACGCTCGAGGTATCTGGGCGCGATCACCATGATGAGATCAGGCGTCTCGATGATCAGCTTTTTGTAGACCGAGAAGAGCAGCTCTTCTTCGCCCTCGTGCGTGCTGCCGGCGATCCACACGCGATCACCTGCGCGCACTCCGAGCGCATCGCGCAGGTCGTGATCTTCGACCGCTTGCGAGAGCGGCACGAGCGCGTCGAACTTGGTGTTCCCCGTCACGCGCACCCGGTCTTTGGGCGCCCCCAGCCAGAGCACCCGCTCGGCCTCGTCGTCTTCGCGCATCAAGAAGAGATCGATGTCGTGCAGCGGGTTGCTGATCAGGTTGAACAGCGTGCGGTAGCGCTTCAAATGCCGCGGAGAGAAGCGGCCGTTGGTGAGGGCGACGCGGCCGCCTGAGGCATGCGCAGCGCGAATGAGGTTGGGCCAGATCTCCGTGTACTCGAGCACCAGCAGATCAGGCTTCATCGCCGCCACTGCGCGCCGGGTCGCGCCGAACAAATCCCACGGGGCGTAGATCACCGCGTCGATGTTGCGCTCGAGGCGCTCGGTCGCCATCAGGTGGCCGGTGTTCGTCATGGTGGAGACGATCACCTTCGAGTCGGGAAATCGCGCCCGCAGGCGATCGATCATCGGAGAGAGCGCCAGCAGATCGCCCGCGCTCGCGCCGTGCAGCCAGATGCGCGGCGAACCGGGGCCGGGGAGCAGGCCCTGTGGATAGAAGCCGAACCGTTGCCAGAACCCGTCGCGCGTCTTCTTCATCAACGCCAGCACGGGGAACAGCGCGCCAAAGACGAGCCAGGTGGCGATGACGTACAGGAGGCGCATCCAGCCGTCGGCGTAGGGGATGCGCGGCGGGGGCGCAAGCTTCTCCCCTCCGCTTCGGTCTCCGGGTGATCTTCACCGTTCGCCGCCCACTCGCGGACGAGCGCGAACGGCTTTCGGCCTTCGTCCTCGCCAGGGGGCCCAACAGCAGGAAGACAACGCCGGCCTAAAAGCCCACGCCGGGGTGAGGAACCTCGAACGAGGTGACCTCGTGAGCCCGCACGGAGGGACGGTCGACGCCCACGAGGCAGAGCACGAGCCCGTCGATCACCTCGGAGGTGGTCACGATGCGCTCACCGGGCGGTGGAAAGGAACTCGATGAACGTCTGCGTATCGATGACCGCCACCTCGCCGGCGGCGGCGCGCGCCGGACCGCGCAAATGTTGGTGCACGCCCACGTCGCCCAGCCGCTCGAACGAACCTTCGAGCGTGGCCACGCCGAGCACCCTGGTCGCGGTCAGCGCGACCGAGCCCTTCGGCGTACGCACCAGCACCGCACGCTTGAACGTCTCGTCGAGCGGGTGGCCGGTCAGCCGGGTGAGATCGACCACCGGCAACACTTCACCCCGGTGCGCGAAGACGCCGAGCAGGTGCGCAGGCGCGCCGGGCACGCGGGTGAGCGTCGGTACGTTGACGACCTCAGAGGCCGTGTCTGCGGGCACGGCGTACAGACTGGAGCCGCAGGCGAAGACCAGATGTCCATGCACGTCGGCCACGGGCGTATTTGAAGCACACCTCTTCCCCGCCCCCAAGGTGAAGCTTCAGGCCACGATGCGCGAACACAAGGCGGCGTCCACCCGCTGGGCCAGGTCGTCGAGGCGCGCGGCCAGCCCTTCGTGAATCAGCTCGAGGTGCCGGGCGTGCAGCTCGGCCTGACCGCGCAGCCGCTCCAGCGCATCGAGCCTTCGAACCAAGAGGGAAGCGCGCTGACGAGGCTGCGAGAAGAGGTCCTCCAGCTCGCAGGTCAGCGTGACGAGCCGCAGGTGAACTGCGCTCAGGGCCGAAGCGCGTAACGCCGCGAGGGTGTCGGTCGAAGCGCGCACGGGCACGGTGTGCAGCGCCCAGCCCCGCAAGTGGGTGAAGGCGTCTCGCAAGACCGAGAGCGAGCCGTCGAACTCAGGCGCCAGCCAGAACACGCCGCTGCGCTCCAGCACGGGCACCGCCAGCCAGGCGTTCAAAGTCTCTTCCAGCGCGGCAGGAAATTCTTCCGTCACCACGGGTAGCCCGGCGCGAGCCCAGGCGGCGCTGAGCTGTGGCGCGGTCACAAGCGCGCTTCCGGTGCACCAGATCAGGTGGCCCAGGGGCTGGGGCCCTCGAGAGGAGCCGAAGTGCATCGGGGTTCTGCGCTCCTCCGGCCCACTTTCGGCGGTCCACTGTACTCAGGTTTTCCAGAGGCGAACGGCGCCGTCAGCCCCCGATTGCGGGTCGTTGCCACCGGTGCGGGTGACGCTTAAGTGCTTCGAGGTGTTCGCCCTCTTTCAAGAACTGCAGCGCTACGTCGGGTTTGGAGAGGCCGACGAACGCGCGTTGAGGGCGTTGCACCCCAAGCTGACGGCGAGCTTCCCGGCGATCTCCGAGGCGTTCTACGAGCGCGTGCTGGAGCACCCCAACGCGCGCGCTGCGTTGACCCGAGGCGAAAAACACGTGGGTCAGCTCAAGGTCAAGCTGGTCACCTGGATGAACGAGCTCTTCCTGGGCCCGTGGGATGCGGCCTACGTGGAGCGGCGTGCGCGCATCGGCCGGGTGCACGTGCAGATCGCCCTGCCCCAGCACTACATGGTCTCCGCGATGAACGTGGTGCGCGTGCAGCTGCGCGACCGCATCGCGGCGGTGGTGGATGAACGGTCGGCTGAAGGCCGGGTGGGGCGCGACGCGATGGAGCGCATCTGCGATCTCGATCTGGCGTTGATGCTGCACACCTACCGGGAAGATCTCGAAGCGAGCCAGGCTCGCTCCGAGCGGCTGTCGACCTTCGGCCAGCTGGTGGGGAGCATCGGCCACGAGCTGCGAAACCCGCTGGGGGTGATCGAGACCTCGCTCTACGTGCTCAGGGGGCGGCCTTCGACCGACGAGCGCACGATGAAGCACCTCGATCGCATCGGGCTGCAGGTCACGTTGGCCAACGACATCATCACCCAGCTGCTCGACCTGATCCGTGATCAGCCGCTCAAGACCGGCCCGGTGGATCTGGGGCAGCTGGTCCTCGAAGCGCTCAACAGCGTGGGTGAAGGCATCGTCTTCGCCCCGCCGCCCCCCTTCAACGTGCAGGGCGACGCCACGCAGCTGCGGCAGGTGGTGGTCAACCTCGCGCAAAACGCGACGCACTTCGCGGGCGCAGGCGGCCGGGTGGAGGTCACCCTGCAGGCCACGCCGTTCGAGGCGATCCTCACGGTCGACGACAGCGGGCCGGGCATCGACCCCACCATTCGCAACCGCATCTTCGAGCCGCTGGTCACCACCCGGCCGGGGGGCATCGGGCTGGGCCTCGCCCTGGTGCGCCGGGTGGTGGACCGGCATGGGGGCGTGGTCTGGGCCTCTCGAGGCCCTCTGGGTGGGGCACGGTTCACCGTTCAACTGCCGCTGCAGGGCGCAGGAGAACCGTCGTGAGGCGCAAGTACCTCGTGGTCGACGACAACGTGGAGTTCGCGGAGAACGTGGCAGAGATCCTCACCGACGCGGGCGCCGAGGTGTGCACGGCGTCAGATGCCGAAGGGGCGCTCCAACAGCTGAGCCGCACCCGCTTCGAGGGCGTGGTGACCGACATGCGCATGCCGGGCCTGTCGGGCGCGGAGTTGATCAGGCAGCTGCGGGCGATCGACCCCGGCGTGCCGGTGGTGTTGCTCTCGGCCTGGGCGCAAGACGATCAGGTCGAACAAGCGCGCCGCATGGGGCTGCTGGCGTTCTTGAGCAAGGCCAGCGGCACGGCGCATCTGATCGAGCTGATGGAGCACGCCCGACGCAACGCCAGCGTGGTGCTCATCGACGACGACCGCGCGCTGGTGGACAACCTGAGCGAGGCGCTGGCCAGCCAGGGCTTCACGGTGTGCTCGGCCTCTTCAGTCAAGGAGCTCGATGAGATCACCGTCAAGCCGATCGCCGCCCTGGTCGACGTGCGTTTGCCCGGGGCGGTCGACGGCGCAGCGCTTTCGCGGGTCAACGAGCTCTTCCCCGGCACCCCGCTGCTGGTCGTGACCGCCGCACGCGAGTTCCAGAAGGAAGGTCTTGAAATCTTCCGAAAACCCTTCGACACGGCCAAGCTGGTGGCGCGCCTCGAGGCGCTTGCACAAAAGGCAGGAGCCGCGTGACTGCAAGGCTGCTGATCGTCGAAGACAACAAAGACTTCGTGGCGAACCTCACGGAGATCCTGGTCGACCTGGGCCACGAGGTGCGTTCGGCCGACAGTTGCAAGAAGGCGCTCGAGCTGGGCCGCGACTGGGTGCAGGTGGCGCTGGTCGATCTGCGCCTGCCCGACGGCGACGGAACGAGGCTGGCGGAAGAGCTCAAGGATCAGAGCGCCGACTGCGAGGTCATTCTCCTCACCGGCCATGCTTCGGTGGAGTCGGCCGCGGCCGCCGTTCGCGCCGGGGTGTGGGACTACCTCATCAAGCCGTGCGCGACGCCGGATCTGCTGGCCACCTTGAGCAAGGCGCTGCGCCACGTCGACGCGCAGGTGGAACGGCGCGACCTGGCGCGGCGGGCGCAGCGGGCGGAAAAACTTGCGGCGGTGGGCACGTTGACCGCGGGCCTCTCACACGAGATCCGCAACCCGCTCAACGCAGCGGCGCTGCAGCTGACCGTGCTGGAGCGCCGCCTGCGCAAGCTCGAGCCCTCGATGCAGGCCCCGTTGATCGAGCCGCTCACTTTGGTGCGCGACGAGATTCGCCGGCTGGAGCACATCCTCCAGGACTTCCTCCAGTTCGCCCGGCCCGCGCACGTGAACATGCGGCCGGTGGCGATCGACGAGCTGCTGGCGCGCGTGGTGGCGCTCTTGCGCAGCGACGCCGAGCGCCGGCAGATCGAGCTGGAGTGCCTGCCCCGCAGCGCGGCGGGCGCTTCAGGCGACGCTGATCAGCTGCGCCAGGTGTTCATGAACCTGACCCTGAACGCGCTCGACGCGGCAGGGCCCGGCGGCAAGGTGCGGGTGGAGAACTTCTCCGACGCAGACGGAAGTCACATCTACGTGGACGACTCAGGGCCGGGCGTCGCGCCAGAGCAGCGCGACCGGCTCTTCGAGCCCTTCTTCACGACCAAGGCGCAGGGTTCGGGTCTGGGTCTGCCCATCAGCCACGCGATCGTCTCGCAGCACGGCGGGCGCATCGAGCTGGGGCGCAGCTCGTTGGGCGGGGCACGCTTCGAAGTCGTGCTCCCGCGCAGGTAAGACGTGTCAGTTCACGTGCGGCTTCTCAGGGGTGTGCTGCGCGTCGGCGTACTCCTTGAGCCGGTACTGAATCTTGCGCACCGAGATGCCCAGCAGATCAGCCGCGCGTGAGGTGGAGCCATCGACCAGCTCCAACGTGCGCAAGATGGCCTCGCGCTCGATGTCGTAGAGCGTCGCGCCGGGGATGAGTGAGTCACCCGTGCGGTTGGTCGGCCGGGGGCCACGCAGGGCGATGGGGAGATCGTCTGCGGTCAGGTCGGCGCCGCGGGCGAGCACCACCGCGCGCTCGATGACGTTGCCCAGCTCGCGCACGTTGCCCGGCCAGTCGTAGGAGAGCAGCGCGTTGAGGGTGCCGGGGGCCAGGCCCTTGAGGCTCTTGCCGTGCACCTCGCCGTACCGCTCGAGGAAGTGGTTCACCAGCGCCGGAATGTCGCTCTTGCGGCGGCGCAGGGGCGGCAGGGTCACCGAGACCACGTTGAGGCGGTAGTAGAGGTCTTCGCGGAAGCGGCCCGCCTTCACCTCGGCCTCGAGATCGCGGTTCGTGGCAGCGACCACGCGCACGTCGACCTTCACGGTCTGGGTGCCGCCGACGCGCTCGAATTCCTGCTGCTGAAGCACGCGCAGCAGCTTGACCTGGAGATTCGGGCTGACGTCGCCCAGCTCGTCGAGGAAGAGCGTGCCGGTGTTGGCCAACTCGAAGCGGCCTTCGCGGCGGCCCACCGCGCCGGTGTAAGCGCCCTTCTCGTGACCGAACAGCTCGCTCTCGAGCAAGGTCTCGGTGAGCGCGGCGCAGTTCACCTTGATGAAGGGCTTGTCGCGGCGGGGCGAGGCTTCGTGAATGGCCTGGGCGATGAGTTCCTTGCCGGTGCCTGATTCGCCGAGCACCAGAATCGTGGCGCGGGTGGGCGCAGCGCGGGCGACCACGTCGAACACGCTTTGCAGCTCGTTCGACTCGCCGACGATGTTGGAGAACTTGTGCTTCTCGCGAAGGCGCTCCCGCAGTTGCTCGTTCTCTTGCTTGAGGGCCTTCTTCTCGAGCACCTTCTCGAGCTTGGCGAGCACCGAGCTGACGTCGACGGGCTTGGTGACGTAGTCCTCGGCGCCGGCCTTCATGGCCTGCACGGCGGTCTCGATCGAGGCGAACGCGGTGACCATCACGAAGACGCACGAGTGCCCCTCAGAGCGAGCGCGCGCCAGCAACGTCAGCCCGTCCATCTTGGGCATGCGGATGTCGCAGAGCACGGCGTCGGGGCGGAAGCTGCTCAGCGCGGCGAGGCCTGCTTCACCGTCGCCTGCTTCGCCGACCTCGTAGCCCTCTTCGGTGAGAATGGTCTTGAGCGCGTCGCGGGCGTTTTGCTCATCGTCGATGACGAGAATGCGGTGCTTCATGGGTGCTGCTCCTTCGCGCAGGAACTGCGCGATAAAACGTCGTGGTGAAAGTCTTGCGGGGAATTTTAGCGAACCACCAGCACCGGGCGCTTACAGATGTGCACGATTCGGTCGGTGATGCTGCCTACCAACATGCGGGATACGGCCCCGCGGCCTTTGCTGCCCACCACGACCAGATCGTAGTGGCCCGTCTCGGCGAGTTCGGCGATGGCTTCAGCGGGGCTGCCTCGCAAACAGACGCGCGCCAGGTCTGGGCGGGCGACCTCGGCGGCGGCTTGAGTCAGCAGAACTTCGGCTGAGCGCATCGATTCTTCTGCCAGACGGCCCGCATCGAACGGGACTTCTGCGGGAATGAAGACGTTGGGCACGACGTGAGCGATGGTGACCTCGGCGTTCATCTTGTCGCCGATCTCCAGAGCTTTCCGGAGGGCGTGCATGGAGGCCTCGGACCCGTCGACGGCTGCAAGGAGCTTCTTCATGGCGAGACGCCGTGCAGGCTTTGGGCCGTCGGTGGCCGTTCTATTGCTTGGTTACCGGTCATGCGCGCGTTCCTCTCTGGGCTGATTCTTCTTGGCGTTTCAGTGTCGGCGGCTGACCCGGTTTCGAAGAAGGTCACTGCAAAAAAGAGCCTGGAGGCGCCGTCATACCTGAGCCCGCTCGCGCGGCAGTTGCTCAAGCAGCGCATGAAGCGCCACGGGCAAGACATGTTGTCGCTGGTGCAGTCGGTACTTTTCCTCGATCGCCAGAGCACCCAGCGCCTCGCCAGCGAGGTGGCCAGGGAGCCCCGGCTGACCCGGCCCATCGCGGGCGGAGCTGACGACGTCAACGCGGCGCTGCCCGAGCGGTTCTTCGTGCTGCAAGACGAGCTGCGATCCCGCGCGTTGGACCTTCAGACGGCCGCGCAGGGCCCCGACAACGCCCAGTTGGCGCTGCGACTGGGTGAATTGACCCAGACGTGCGTCAACTGCCATTCGACCTACCTGCAGCCGCCAGTTCAGGCGGAGCCGTGAAGAAGGTGCGCTCTCGGGAGGCCTCTGCGCAGTCTTTGCGCGCCCCCCCGCACGGTCGCCCGGTAACAGCGGCTGGGCCAGCCCTTTGCACCGCAGTTCCCGCCATGCGCGCGACGCACGAGGCTGCCGGAGGAACCGAGAACATGCTCCACAGTGCCCGACGGCTGCTCAGTGCCCGGTGCGAAGAGCTGCGCGCCCGAGACGGGCAGAGTGACGAGCTGACGGAGCTGCTGCACGCGCTGGAGCGGATGGAGGCGGGCACCTGGGGGTCGTGTGAACACTGTCACCGGGCGGTGGGCCACAACCGGCTGAGGGCGTTGCCGGAGACGCGGCGCTGCGTCGACTGCGCGACCCACTGACGACCGGCCTACCGGCCCAGGAAACGAACGGTCTGCTCGCGGCTGGTGCCGTGGGTCGTATCGGTCACCACCAGCACCACGTCGACGGGCGCCGTCAGCAGCGAGCGCGCGATGGAGACGGACACCGGCACGTGGGCATCGGTCAACGAGGCCAGCTCGACGACGGGCGTGCCGACGATGACGTGCGCCTCGACGGGTGAACGCACCTCGATGGTGAAGCGGGCGGGCCCGGGGTTCTTGTTGGTGACGTGCACCTCAAAGGGGTTGCGCACCAGCTCACCGTCGATGACGAAGGGCATGGCCCCGCGCGCGCGGAAGACGTTCGCCTCGAAGGGTGTGCGGGTGGCCAACGAGACGCCCAGGGTGCACACCGAGACGGCCAGCAGCCCTGCGTAGACGACCAGGCGGGGGCGCAGCGTGCGGCGGGGCTGACCGTTCAGCTCGTTCTGCGAGACGAAGCTAATCAGCCCACGCGGGCGCTTCACCTTGTCCATGATCTCGTCGCAGGCGTCGATGCATTGGGTGCAGGCCAGGCACTCCATCTGGAGCCCGTTGCGGATGTCGATGCCCGTGGGGCACACCACCACGCAGCGTTTGCAGTCGATGCAGTCGCCCACCCCGCTCTGCTGCAACTTTCCGCGGGGCTCGCCGCGCTCCAACCGGTAGGCCACGGTCACCGAGTCGCGATCGTGCAGCACCGACTGCAGCCGGCCGTAGGGGCACAACACGGTGCAGAACTGCTCGCGGAACCAGGCAAAGTTGAACATCAAGATGGTGGTGAAACCCAAGGTGAGCCCGAACGCCTCGCGGTGGCGGCCCGGGCCTTCGGCGATCATCAACCACAGCTCGCGGGGTGAGACGAAGAGGGCGGTGGCGGTGTGGGCGATGACCGCGCTGAGCACGAGAAACACGCTGTATTTGCCCAGCCGGCGCGAAAATTTCTTCACCGTCCAGGGGGCGTCGACCAGGCGAATGCGCGCTTCCCTTGGGCCATCGAAGAATCGTTCGATCGGCCGGTAGAGCCCCTCGAGGAACACGGTCTGAGGGCAACCCCAGCCGCACCACACCCGGCCCTTCCACGCGGTGAGGAAGAGCAGGCCAAAGATGAAGGACAGCATCAGCAAGAGCACCAGCCAGAAGTCTTGCGCGTTGAAGGTCGAGCCGAACAGGTAGAACCTTCGGTGCTCCACGTCGAGGTGGATCATCGGGTGCCCGCCCACGGGGATGAACGGGGCGAGCACGTAGAAACCAATCAGCACCACGAAGACGGCCCGGCGCCACCTCATCCACCTGCCGTCGACGTCAGCCGGGTGCAGCTCGCGCCGCGAGCCGTCTTCGTTCATCGAGCCGAGGATGTTGGGCCCGGGCGTCATCAGTCGAGGGGCTCGCCCTGGGGCTCCTTGCCCGTCAGGCCCTTGTCTTTGATGGAGACGACGAAGGCTGAGACCTTGCGCACCTTGTCCTGGCCCAGCATCGAGCCCCACGGCGGCATGCCTTTGTCTGCGAAGCCCTCGGCGACGGCCTTCGCGATCTCGCTGGGCTTGTTGCCGTGAATCCAGAACCGGTCGGTGAGGTTGGGCCCCACGAGGCCCTGGCCTTCTTGCGCGTGGCACGCAGCGCAGGTGGTGGCGAAGACCTGCTTGCCTTCTTCGAGCTGCGCTGAGTCGCTGACCACCGCGAGGATCGCGTCGTCACTCAACGGCGCTTGCGCGAGGCGGGCCTTTTTGATCTCGGCGATGGCCACGTCGTACTCGGTCTTCGGATCTTGCAGCTGCTTGGTGGTGTGGAACACCCACCAGTAGCCGAACATGAAGACGATGGTGCCAAAGAGAATGAACAACCACCAGTTGGGCATCTGGTTGTCCTCTTCTTCGATGTCGTCGTAGCGGTGCACGACCTTCGGGTCTTCGGAACTCACGAGATCTCCTTTCCATCGAAGAGGGGCAGCTGGCTGTGGGGCGCGAAGTCACTCCGGGTCTTGAAGACGAACGTGCGCAACACCATCAGGGTGAACATCGACATGAAGAGCCACAGCGCGAAGATGGGCAGCGCGGTCCACTCCATGCCTGCGAAGAATTGTTTGAACATGGGCTACCTCGCTCCTTCCAGCGCGGCGGTCTTGGGGGTCTCGTCGCTGAGCTGCACGCCTTGATCGCGGCCCAGGCGCTGCACGTAGGCGATGAGCGCGACCATCTCGCTGTCCCAGTCGACCGTGACGTTGCTCTTCTTCAGGTCGGCGACGATGGTGTTGGCCTGGCGGCGCTGGTGGAGCTCGGCCTCATCGATCTCTTGATTGGTGTAGGGAACGCCGAGCTTCTGCATGAGGGCGAGCTTCCTGGGCGCCGCCTTCACGTCGATGTGCCCCTCTGAGAGCCACTGGTAGGTGGGCATGTTGGAGCCCGGGCTGGTCGAGCGCGGATCCATCAGGTGCGTGTAGTGCCAGAGGCTGGGGTACTTGCCGCCGATGCGCGCGAGGTCAGGCCCGGTGCGCTTGGAGCCCCACTGGAAGGGATGATCGTAGATGAACTCTTCGGCGCGGCTCGCTTCTCCGTAGCGCAGGTACTCCGCCACCATGGGTCGGATCATCTGCGAGTGGCAGGTGTAACAACCCTCGCGGGTGTAGAGATCGCGGCCCTGCTGCTCGAGCGCGGTGTACGGCTTCTGCGAATTGCCGGTGACGGGCACGGCCTGCTTCACCAGCACCATGGGCAGAATCTCGGCCACGCCGCCGATGAGCACGGCGACGAGCGTGAGCACGGTGAAGGCGAGCGGCTTGCGTTCGATGAGCGCGAACCACGAACCGTTGACCGCGGTCGCCCGCCGGGTGAACACGAAGGCGAGCTCACCGACCACCAGCACACCGACCGCGAGCGCGACGGCCACCACGGCAGACTCGGCCAGGAAGAAGGCGAAGGTGAGGATCATCGCGATGAGCGAGAACCACAGCGGGCGGCCCGAGATCACCGCGATGAGACCACCACCCACGACGGGCTCAGGCGCGCTTTCCACGGTCACCTCGACCACGGTGTTGACGGCCTTGGCGCCGCTGACGGTCTTGAGCAGGTTCCAGATCATCAGCCCGAAACCGACCAGGTACATCGTGCCGCCGAGCGCGCGGGCGATGTACATCGGGCGGATCGCCACCAGGGTCTCGGTGAAGCTCGGGTAGGTCAGCGTGCCGTCGGGGTTGAGCGCGCGCCACATGAGGCCCTGGGTGATTCCAGAGGCCCACATGGAGATCATGTAGACGGCGATGCCCACCGTCGCGAGCCAGAAGTGCGCGTCGGCCGCCTTCTTCGAGTGCAACGGCTTGTCCCACAAGCGGGGCGCGAGCCAATAGAAGAGGCCCGCGGCCATCAGCCCGTTCCAGCCCAGCGCGCCGCCGTGCACGTGCCCGATGATCCAGTCGGTGTAGTGCGCGAGCGCAGAGACCGACTTGATCGACAGCAGCGGGCCCTCGAAGGTGGCCATGCCGTAGAAGGTGACGGCGGCCACGAAGAACTTGAGCACCGGGTCTTCGCGAACCTTGTCCCACGCGCCGCGCAAGGTGAGCAGGCCGTTGAGCATGCCGCCCCACGACGGAGCCCAGAGCATCAGCGAGAACAACATGCCGATCGACTGCGCCCAGTCAGGCAGCGCCGTGTAGAGCAGGTGGTGCGGGCCGGCCCAGATGTACATGAACACCAGCGCCCAGAAGTGCACGATGGAAAGCCGGTACGAGTACACGGGCCGCCCCGCCGCCTTGGGGAGGAAGTAGTACATGATGCCGAGGATGGGCGTGGTCAGGAAGAAGGCGACGGCGTTGTGGCCGTACCACCACTGCACCAGCGCATCTTGCACGCCGGCAAACACCGAGTAGCTCTTGGTCAACGAGAGCGGCAGCGCGAACGAGTTGACGATGTGCAGCACCGCCACCGTCACGATGGTCGCGATGTAGAACCAGATGGCGACGTAGAGGTGCTTCTCGTTTCGCCTGGCGAGCGTCCAGAAGAAGTTCACCGCGAACACCACCCAGATGACGGCGATGGCGATGTCGATGGGCCACTCGAGCTCGGCGTATTCTTTCGAGGTGGTGATGCCGAGCGGCAACGTGATGGCCGCGGCCACGATGATCAACTGCCAGCCCCAGAAGTGAATCTTCGAGAGCGTGTCGTTCGCCATGCGCGCCTTCAGCAAGCGCTGGGTCGAGTAGTAGACGCCGGCGAACATCATGTTGCCGACGAACGCGAAGATGACCGCGTTGGTGTGCAGCGGGCGCAAGCGGCTGAAGGTGGTGTACGGCAGCCCGAAGTTCAGCGCGGGCCAGGCCAACTGAAGGGCGATCCACAGCCCCACCAGCAGGCCGACCGCGCCGAAGAGGATCGAGGCAAACATGAACTTGCGGACAGTCGCGTCGTCGTACGCGACGCGTTCGATGCGGGTGGTCATGACTTCAGTCTTTCGGGTGTTGCTGCGGGGGAACTGCGGCCGGCTTCGTCGTTTCGTCGAGGGGCGCCAGGGAGAGACGGTCAGCGTGATCGAGGGTCCCTGCGCGCACGGTCCACACGAAGAGGACCAGCGACCCGACCACCAGCATGAGGCTCACGAAGACCTGAAGCACGATGACGCTCATCGCGCCCGCCCGCGCGTTTGCTGCGCCTGGAAGAGGCGGGACGCAAGAACTGCGGATTGTCTGCTCGGGGGGGAGAGCGACGTGCACATCGTGCAGCGGCGCAGTGCATTCCTCCTGCCAACCACTACGCTGCCTCCATGATTCACGTGATGGTGCTCTGCCTGCTTTCTGCTGCTGCCGATGCGGGTCTGCCTGATGCGGGGGTCGGAAATGACGCGGGCTTCGACGCGCGTGTGCCGGCCACCTGGAGACTCGATGCGAAGTTCAAGGACGGCGGCATTCGCGAAGCGTTGATCGCCGACTTCACGCGCAAGGCGGTGGGCACCGGTGAGACGGCGCTGACCCGGGAAGAGGCCGAAGCGCTGCTCGACGATCCGCGCGCGGCGATGATCTACGCAGACAAGACCGTGTCCATCGTCGCGCCTTCGATGGTGACCCGGCACCGGCAGGAGCACGTCGACCTGATGAAACGGTTCCTGCTCCCCGAGCGCGTGGAGGCGGGGCGCAAGTTCATGCAGGAGAAGGACGCGGTGCTCAGCGCCACCGAGAAGAAGACCGGCGTCGATCGACAGGTGATCATCGGCATCCTCATGTGGGAGTCGAAGCTGGGCACCATCACCGGTGACTTCTTCGCGTTCAACGCGCTGGCCAGTCAGGCCTTCTTCATCGACGAAGCCAACGCGGTGGCCCTCTCGCGCGAAGAAGAGAAGGCCATGCTCTCGGGTGTGAGCGTCGACCCGAAGAAGAAGGCGAAGAAGCCGACCGAAGAAGAGCTCGCGAAGATCGCCGCCGCGAAAGCAGAAGCTGAGCGCAAGCAAGCCAACCGGGTGGAGTCGATTCGCAACCGCGGGCGGAAGAACCTGATGGCGCTGGTGCGGCAGTGCAAGACGCGCGGCATCGACCCCTTGTCGGTGAAGGGCAGCTGGGCTGGTGCGCTCGGCTTTCCACAGTTCATGCCGGCGAGCCTGCGCTGGGCCGAAGATGGGAATGGAGATGGGAAGATCGATCTCTTCGAGATGGACGACGCCATCGCGTCGGTGGGCAAGTACCTCTCGTCAGCGGGGTTCAAGAAGAGCGCTCGCGACGCGGTGTACGACTACAACCACGAGGCTGCGTACGTCGAAGGCGTGTTGGCGTTCGCCGCCGCGCTCAAGGCGCCCCCCGATGCCGGCGCTGCTCCGTGAAGCAGGGCCTGCTCGGGTTCGGACTGGTGATGCTGCTCGGCGTGGTGGGCTGGGTGGTGGCCTTCGGCGCGACGGCTCCGTGCGAGGCGATGCAGGCCGAAGCGCGCAAGCTGGGTGACGCGAAGGACAGCAAGAGCAAGGGCATCGCCGCGGCGCTGGGCAAGCCCGACGCGTCGATCTCTACCGTGGAGTGCATCGGGATGGCGGTGCGCATGAAGGCGCTCGGCGAAGGTGGGGTCACGGTGATTGGGCCGGGCGCAGGGAAGAGACCGTGATGAGCAACAAGGTCAGCGTGCTGGCCGGCATGCTGATGGCGGCAGCGACCGGCGACATCACGCCCAGCAACGCGCAGCCGATCGCCAGCACGTTGTAGGAAAATGAAATCGTGAGCACGCGGCGGATGACGCGGCGCAAACGGTTCGCTTCGTCGAGCGCGGTTTGAATGGGCGCAAGGCCTTCACCCACCAGGAAGAAGTCGCTCCTGGACGGCATCACCGGGCGATCGATCGAAGGCGTGCCTGCAGCGAGCGCCGCTTCGAAGGCGAGCGCGTCATTGACCCCGTCGCCTAAGTAGAGCGCGTCAGCGTGGCTGAGCTTCTTGACCTGCTCCGCTTTCGCTTCTGGAGAGAGCCCCCCCATGGCGCGACCCGGCGGCAGACCGAGCGACTTTGCGAGACTCTCCACGCGGGAGGGCGCGTCACCTGAGAGCAGCCAGATGGTGTACCGCTGGCCCAGCTTGCCGAGCTCAGCGCGGGCATCGGAGCGCAGCACTTCGCGCGTCTCGAGCGTGGCCACGTTGCGGCCGTCGTGACCAAGCGAGGTGAGCCGGCCTTCGCCTCCGGTGGCCCAGTCGCAGCGACCGAGCCGCCAGGCACCGTCTTCGCGTTTCCATTCCATGCCGCGGCCGGGCACTTCTTCGACCTGCGCTGACACGTCGTACTGAGCGCCTGCGTTTTCCAGCGCGCGGGCCAGCGCCGAGCTGACCGGATGACTCGAGCGCACCGCCAGGTTGTACGCGACGTCACGCGAGGTGGGGTCGAGGGTGAGCGGCTCCACCAACTCGAGGCGCCCCAGGGTGAGGGTTCCCGTCTTGTCGAAGACGAGCTGCTTCACTTCGGTGAGGCGGTCGAGCAAGTCCGTCGAGCGCACGAAGAAGCCCGTCTTGCGCAGCCGCGACTGCACCAGCTCGTACGCGAGGGGAATGGCGATGCCGATGGCGCATGGGCAGGTGATCACCAGCAGCGAGACCATCACGTTGACCGCTGCGTCCATGCCGCGCGGTAGCCAGAGCAGGAACCCGAGCGTGGAGACGCCCAGCACGGTCACCACCCATCGTTTGGCCAAACGATTCCACAGCTGGTGGTGCTTCGCTTCGCCACCCACGCGGGTCGCCGGTTGACGAAGCAATGCGACCAGCGATGACTGCGAAAAGTCCTGGCTGGCGCGCACGTGAAAGGCGGTGCGGCCTGCGTTGAAGCTGCCGGCGGGGACAGTGGCTCCCGGCTCCACCCGGCGGGGAGCAGCCTCGCCCGTCATCCAGTCCGTGCTGATCTGCGCAGCGGTCTCGAGCAACACCGCGTCGATTGGTACGAGATCACCCGGCGCGACCAGCAGCACGTCGTCGACCCGCACCTTCGGCGCCTTCACCGATTCCAGCCGCGCGCCGATCACCCGGCGCACCAGCAGACCCTCTGCGCCGTCGTCTTCGAGCAGGTAACGGCGGTTCTTTTCCAGCATGCGCTCCTGGAGGAAGCGGCCGAGCAGCATCAAGGTGATGAAGGTGTTGAGCGTGTCGAAGTAGGCGAGGTCGCCGCGGCCTTCGCTGGTGAAGAGCTGCACCACCGACATGCCGTAGACGAGCGCGATGCCCATCGCGATGGGCAGATCGAGGTGCAGCAAGCCCGAGCGCAAGCCTCTGACTGCCGCCTGAAAGAACGGCCAGCCGCCGATGAAGACAGTGCCCGTGGAAAGAATGAAGGAGAGCCCGGTGAAGAGCTTGAAGACCTCGGGATCATCCGGCGAGAGCCCGAAATAGAAGCTCACCGAGAAGAGCATCACGTTGATGGCGATGGCCGCGCTGATGCCCAGGCGCACCGGGAGATCGACGCTCTTGCGTGAACCTTCTTTTCGCGCGGGGCCGAATTGATACCCGAAGGCCTCGACCTCCTCGACCCAGCGCTCCAGCTCGAGCTCACCCTTCTTCCAATGCAGGCGCACGGTGCCGAGTGTCGGGTTGACGGTGATCTGCCCTGCCCCGCGGTGCCGGCCGAAAGTCTCGTTCATCAGCCACACGCACGCGGCGCAGTGAATGCCCTGCACGTCGAGCTGCAGCGTCGCGACGTCGCCTTCACCGACCAGGGCCTGGGCGATCAGCGGCTCGAGCCAGGAGTGACTGCGCGGCGAGGGCTCATTGACCGCGCTGACCTGATTTCCGGCGAGGGCGTAAAAGCGATCGAGCCCCTGCTCATGCAGCAGATTGTGCACCGCTTCACACCCCCGACAGCAGAACCGTGCAATTCCTGCGTCGGCAGGAATGATCGTTCCACAGTGCTCGCAGGAGGGTCTGAGAGCGGTTTCAGGTGCTTCGCGTGCCAACTGCATCGTTTCAAGAGCGCACGTTGCGAACGGCATGCCCGTTGTAGAGGTGGGCGCCCATGGAGCCGATGTTGGCCACCGCGGGAGCGTTGAGCGCCCTGGTGGCTGGAGCAACAGGAAGCCTGCACTGCGCGTTGATGTGCGGGCCCCTGGCGTGTGCCTCGTTGCCTGGACAAGGAGCCGCGCGCCGGAACGCAGCGTTTGCGTGGCACCTCGGGCGGGTCAGTGCGTACACCTTCGTCGGCCTGCTGCTCGGCGCCCTGGGAGCCGGGGTCTCTCGTGGCTTGCTGGTCTCGGTGCAGCCGGTGCTGCCGTGGGTGATGGCGGCCGGGCTGGTGATCACCGCGCTCGACCTGGCCAAACACGCGCGGCCGATTCCCGGAGTGGCGTGGATCTCCCGAGCGCTGCTGCGAGCGGGCTCACACTTCGCGCCGGTGACGCGGAGTTTTCTGTTGGGCGCGGCGACTCCGTTCTTGCCGTGCGGCTTGTTGTACGGGTTGTTCCTCGCGGCGATCGCCACCGGCTCTGCCTGGGGCGGCGCGGCGGTGCTGGGCGCGTTCTCGCTGGGCGCGGTGCCAGCGCTGGGAGCGGTGCAGGCCGGGGCACATCGGCTCACGCTCTCGCCCCGGCTCTCCGTGGTGGTGCGCCGGGTGGTGCCGTTGGCCGCCGCCTCGGTGTTGGTGGTTCGGGCCTTGATGACGCGCGCTGATGTCGCGAAGTGCGGCTAACTCACGTACCTTGGGCGGCCGTGCATTTCTTGCAAATTCTGTGGGCCGAAGCGAGCCGCTCGTTCACGCCGCTGGTTCTCTTTCTGGCCTGCATCGCCTTCCTGTCGGCGAAGTGGGTGGCCATCGACAAGCCGCGCTTCAAGGCGATGTTCTTCTTCATCGCGGCGCACCTGATCGGGCTCGTCGCGACCGCGGGCTTCGTGAGCGTCGGCTCGGACGTGGGCGAGCTGCTCCGCACCCCGACGTGGATCCTCGGGGCGGCCAGCCTGGTGGGGGCCAGCGCGACGTTGCTCTTCGCGGTGATCCTCCCGCGCATGCGGTTGCACACGCCGCCCATCGTGCAGGACGTGGTGGTGGCCATCGCGATGGTGGGTTCGACGCTGGGCGTGCTCAGCCGCGCAGGGGTCAACCTCTCGGGCCTCATCGCCACCAGCGCCGTCTTCACCGCGATGCTCGGCTTCTCCTTGCAAGACGTGATCGGCAACATCGCCGGAGGGCTCGCGCTGCAGGTCGACAACTCGATCGAGACCGGTGACTGGATCAAGGTCGGCGATGTCACCGGCCGCGTGGTGGAGATTCGGTGGCGGCACACCTCGGTCGAGACGCGCAACTGGGAGACCGTGCTCATCCCCAACACGGTGATGACCAAGTCGAACGTGACCATCCTCGGGAGGCGGCGGGGGCAACCCACGCAGCTGCGGCGGTTCATCTACTTCAACGTCGACTGGCGCTTTCAACCCGGCGACGTGGTGGCCGTGGTGCAGAACGCGGTGCGGGGTGCGCAGCTGCCCAACGTCGCCCGCGAGCCTCAGCCCAACGTGGTGCTGCTGGAGATGGGGGAGAGCTACGGCAAGTACGCCGTGCGCTACTGGCTGACCGACATCGCGGTCGACCACGCCACCGATTCGTCCGTGAGCGCGTGCGTGTACTTCGCCTTGCAGCGCGCCGACATGACGCTGGCCATGCCCGCGCACGCGGTGTTCGTCACGCAAGAGACCACCGATCGAAAGGTGATCAAGACCGAGAAGCAGGTGATGCGGCGCCGCCAGCTGCTCTCGAGCCTCGAGCTGTTCGACGGGCTCTCAGATGCAGAGCGCACCGAGCTTGCGCGCACCATGAAGTACGCGCCGTTCGCGAAGGGCGAGGTGATGACGCGGCAAGGGGCCGAGGCGCACTGGCTGTATCTGATGGAAGACGGCCAGGCGTTGGTGCGGGTCTCAGACGGGTCGAACGAACGTGAAGTCGCTCAGCTGCAGGGCCCGTGTTTCTTCGGCGAGATGTCTTTGCTGACCGGTGAGCCGCGCAGCGCGACGGTGATCGCGGACAGTGAGGTGGAGTGTTTCCGCCTCGACAAGGCGGCGGTGCAGCAGATCATCGACGCGCGGCCTGAGCTCGCGGAGCAGTTGGCGAAGTTGCTGGCGGATCGAAGGGTCGCCCTGCAGTCGGCCAAGGAGAACCTCAGCGCCGATGCTGCGCGGGAACGGGCTGCGCGTGAAGCGAACGCGCTGCTCACGAGAATCCGTTCGTTCTTCGCCTTGAGCTGAGGCTCAGCGCCTGACGGCCAGACACCGAACCTGCTGCGAGCTCGCCGTGCGCGCCATCTCGTCGCTGATGTGACCAATGGTGGCCAGCTCACTGAGTAGCGAATCGCGAGCCTCCTTCAGCTTCGCCGCGTTCCGGCAGTTCTTGATGTCGTCCCAGAAACCCCACGGTGGAATCGCCAGCTGCAGCTCGGCGAGCTCGGCGAGGTTGAGCTGGGTCAGCGGCTTCTGCATCACCACCAACGACGCGGTCTCCACGCCAATCACCCCGTGGTCGAACCACATCGAGTGCAGATCGAACGCGACGAGCTGATCCTTCGCGAGGAACCGGTGAACACGATCGGCCGCCACCGCCACCTGCAGGTCGCTCTTCATGTTGAGCCGCCGCGCGAGGTTGCGCGCGAAGATGAGCTCACACGCACCATCCCCATCGAGGATGCGGTTCTGCAGGCTGGCCGCGAGGCGCTTCATCCACGGCCAGCCCTCTTCGCGCGGGCTGCGGAAGTAGTCAGGGCAGCCGGTGGCCGTGATGTAGAACGCGATCAAATGTTTGGGCAGGCGCGAGAAGTCGGGCTTCTCCCACTTCACGCTCTCGCGCGCGCTGGCCGGGCGGCCGATCATGAGGCTCTGGCGCTCTGACTCGATCGACTGCCGCAGGTGAATCTCGACGTCGTTCTCGCTCTCGAGCTGATTCTGGAGATTCGAGGCGGTGTACAGCCACGTGCCAGGCACCAGCACACCCAACGTGATGAGGGTCATCAACGACAGCCACAAGGTCAGCTTCACCAACGTCTTCAGCGCGCGCACTGGAAATTCCTGAACTGGGGAGAACGGGGTGTTACGAGAGAGGCTCCATGTCGGGCTGGAGCAAGGCGACGCTCACACAGAATGACGTCGTGGGGCCCGGCCTGAACCGGTTGACACTCGAGGTGCCGGCTGCGGTGGCTTCGGGGTTTCACGCGCCGGGACAGTACCACCGCGTGCGCGCTCCGAGCGGAGAGGAGGCGACCTTCGCCATCGCCTCGGCCCCTGGCTCGAATCGTTTCGAGTACCTCATTCGAGAGAACGAGGGCGTGGCCGGAGAGCTGGCGGCGTTGGCGCCGGGTGAAGAAATCAGGGTGGGCATGCCCGATGGCCCGGGCTTCCCCATCGAACGCGCGCGGTCGCACCCGCTGCTGCTCATCGGCACCGGCACCGGCTTTGCCCCGCTGCGTTCGGTGATTCGCGCGCTGCTGAAGCACCGCACGGTGTACGGCGAGGTGCATGGCGCGTACGGCGTGCTGACCCCCGCCCATCTCGCCTTCGCCCCCGAAATGCCCGAGTGGGAAAGCGCCCGCATTCACATCACGCCCACCGTCACGGGGCCCTCGCTGCACTGGAAGGGCGCGGTGGGTCAGGTGCAGGCGCTGCTCGCCCGGTTGCCCACACAGAACGCGATCGCCTTTCTCTGCGGGCAGAGCGAGATGGTTCAGCAGGTCACCCGCCTGCTCGAACAGCGGGGCGTGCCCGCCGATCGGGTATTCGTAAACTTCTGAACTCATTGGAGGGCAGGAGAGCCCCCTTCCCCTTCTCGATCGCGGCCGATACCTTCCGAGCTGCTCGTATGTCGTTCGTGACCTCCTACACGCGGTACCTCTCCCCCATCGGCACCTGGCTCCTGGTGAGCGAAGGCGAGGCCTTGACCGGCGTCTTCCCCGAAAGCCACCGGGCGGTGCCTGACGTCACAGACAACTGGCGGCGTGATGACGCGTACTTTGCCGGGGTGCGCGACCAGCTCAGCGAGTACTTCGCGGGTCGGCTGATGGACTTCACGGTGAAGCTGGCGCCCAGGGGCACCCCGTTTCAGAAGCGCGTCTGGGAGGCCTTGAGGGAAATCCCCCTGGGCACCACCACCAGCTACAGCGGGCTGGCGACGCACCTGGGCAGCCCCTCTTCGTCACGCGCGGTCGGCGCGGCCAACGGCAAGAACCCCATCGCGCTCATCGTGCCGTGTCATCGGGTGATCGGCGCGGGTGGTTTGCTCACCGGGTACGCAGGTGGGCTCGAGCTCAAGCAATGGCTGCTGGAACACGAAGCGACCACGGCGCGACGTTCGGCAGGCGGGGTGACGCCGATCGCGCTGGCCGCGGTTTCGCCCCGCGCGCGGCAGCTCACGGCTTGAGCATCACCCGTGGACGGCGAGCAGGAACAGCACGATGCCGAAGACGCACACCATCGCCGCGGTCTCGACCCAACTGACTTGACCGTCGTCCTGGACGGCCTTCCAGAGCAGCAGCATCGGCGGGAAGGCGAGCACCATCACGCTGGTGGTCTCGAGGTCGATGGGGAGCACGGCGCCGCTCGGCGCGGTCGGGATGACGCCCGTCGACGCGAGGATCGCGAGCAGGAGCATGGCGACCGGGAGCACCACGAAGGGCACCTGGCTCACCTGCCCGGCAGCCGACGCGAGCGCGACGTCGTACATGCCCTTGGTGTGCGAAGTGACGATCATGGCGAACGCGCCCGCTGACGCGAACACGCTGAGCAGCAGCGCGCCGACCATCTCGGGGTAGCCCCGCGCCGAAAGGCCCTCGACCAGGAGATCCGCGAAGTCGCCCACCGCGTGACCGCCGATCACCGAGGCGATCAGCCCGACACCCCCGTTGCGAGCGATGGCCCCCCACGAGGGCGGCGCTTCTGCGCCTGGCGAGCCTTCGCGCGCGTCATTGCCGCTGAAGCGGCGCACCAACTCGACGGTGGCGACGACCTGAACGAAGAGCAGCGAGAGGCCGAGCACCCAGAGGTCGAGCACGCCCAGCCCTTCGCCCTGGTGCTCCCCGCTGCGGAACGCCCGGAGCATGAGCATCACGAGGCCCGTCCCGAGGAAGACGCCGGCTGCCGCGGCGAAGAGGTCGGTGCTGATCTTGACCAGCGGCTCGGGCAACCGGGCGTGCCCCGTCTTGTCGCGCGGCAAGAAGCCCGAGTAGAGGCCGAACGCCAGCGCACCAACATGAAGCGTCAGGCACGTGACGATGAAGCCGACGCGGGGCGCGGCCGCGAGCACGAACCCGAGCATCACCAGCTCAGGAATGTTCGAGGCCAGGCCCGCCATGGTGCCCGACACGAAAGGGTTCCACCCGACGCGACGGCCCACCCCCTGGACGCTCTTGATCATCGCATCGCAGCTACCGAACACGACAGCCAGGCCGCCGAGGCCGAGCGCGCCCCCGTGGAGCCACTCGGGGATGGCGTCGTGCCCCAGCACACGGTGCGCCAGCATGGCGACGGCCACGACGGTCCCTCCACCCACCAGCATCCCGCTTCCACCTGCTGCCATGGATTGTGCGTAGAGCGGAAGCAGGCCAGGGGCAAAGAAGATTCATCGGGTCGCGCTGAGGCCTTCGGGGGGTTCGCAGCGCGTTTGAAGGTGCTCAACCTGCGCGCAGTCGGCGGCGAGCTCGAGAGCGGCCGCTATCTCTACGCTCGGTATGAGCTGAGCAAGGAGGGCCTGTCGACCTTCTGGCTCATGCGCGATTCGACGTTTCGTCAGGCGGTGGCGACCGGCGCGCTCGAGGGCCTCATCACCGGCTCACCTGGCAGTCTGATCGTCTCCGACACGCCCCAGAACGTGCTGCGCTTCATCAAGCGTCAGAAGAGCGACGAGCTGTGGGACAAGCTCGCCGTCTTCAGTCGGTAATCGGTAATCGGTTCGAAGCAGCACCGCCTCAACGCGCGAGCGCTTCGGCTTCTGAGTAGACGACCTCGTACACCACCGCGGCGGGATCGCTTTGGTGGCTGCTCAGCGGGTTCTGCGGTGTCCACGCGGCGACGATCAGCCGGCGCCCATCACGAGAGAACCGCACGCGCCGAATGGCCCAGCCGTAGTCCGTGTCGATGCTGCGCGGCTCACCGTGGAGAATGACCCTCTTGTCCCAGCCACCCGTCGCGAGCGTCTTCCCATCGGGGCTGATGGCCGCCGTCGGCACCGTGCCGCGGTGGCCGCTCTTCTTTTCCAGCACCAGGCCTGACGCGAGGTCGACGCGAGCGCCGCAGTCCCACTCACGCTCCGGCTCGACCTCATTCTTCTTCTCACGGTCGTACACCGCCTTGGTGCGCTCCGACCTGGTCTGCGAAAACGCGACACCCGCGATGAGCCCCTTCGCGTCGAGCGCCACGTCGTTGACCGCGGCAGGAAAACTGAACGAGCGGGCGAGGGTCAACGTCTTCGACGAGCTCACGCTGACGCCTGAGGCGCGTTCGTCGAGGGTGAAGACGATCTCTGAAGTGGACTCATCGAAGGCGATGGCGAGCTGCTGCAACAAAGGCCCACCGAGCACCGCCTGCGCATCTGGAGGAACGCACGCATCACACACCGCGACGTCGACTTGATCAAAGGTGAGGTTCTTGATCGAGAGCACCCTGCCCTTCGCCACCTTCGCGAGCTGATTACCAAAGGCCGTGGGGACCGCCACCGTCTGAGTCAACGAGCTCACGTCGATGCCCGCGGCCTGCGCCAGCGCGTTCTTCACGATGATCATCGGAACCCGCTCATCGAGCGCCACCGTGGCCGAGGCAGCGCGATCGAGCACCGCGCGAAAGAGCACGAGGCCGTTCTTCTTCGTCACATGCGTGCGGACCTCGCGGGCCGGAGCGATCGACGCGCCAACGGTAAAGGCGAGCAGCCGTTTGTCCCAACTGCCGGTGATCAACTCACCACCGGGGGTGAAGGCCACCGCGCGCACCTCATCGGTGTGCGGCCGAAGCTCAGCCACGTGTTGCAGCTGAGGCACCGAGACCAACGTCACCAGCCCGCGCGCACTGCCGAGCGCGATCAAGTCACCAGCAGAATTCCAGGCCACGCTCACCAGCGGCTCTTCCGTCAGCCAGGCCGCTTCGAGGGCACCGGTCTTCGCCGCGTAGATGCGCAGCGCGCCATCGCGAGAGACGGTGGCCACGCGGGTGCCGTCGGGCGAGAACTCGAGCGAGTCGATGTCGAACTCGAGCGCGTTGATCACCGTGTCCGCGCGCAGCGTGGGCTGAGCGGCCAGCTCGTGAAGGGAGAGATGGAACGACCTGGGCCCCAGCCGCGAGAACGCAGCCACCTTCGAATCAGGCGAGAGCTTCGCGTCGTAGACGAAGTCTTCGCGGTTGAGCACGAGCTTCTCTCCGAGCGCGACGGGCGTTCCGCTGAGGTACCCATCGTTCGCAGCGGCGAGCGCGGTCAGCGTGGCAGCCGGCGTCTTCGGGAACGTCTTGCAGCCCGCGAGCAGACTCAGCCCCAGGAGCACCACCGTTCCCCCCGAGCAAAGTCGAGGGGTCACTTGAAGAATCAACGGCTCACCCCTCCGGACGCTTGGGGGTGACTTCCTTCACGCCCTTGGTGGTGATGTTGAGCAGGTACAGTTGCCGCCGCGCTTCCCGCGAATCATCCATGGTGAGCGAGCCGGTCGCGCCCTGGAAGTCCTTCAGGTGCTGGAGCACTTCGCGGAACGCCGCGCGCGTGGTGGGCGCGTTCTTCTCGATGATGCTGCGAACCATCGCGCCTGAATCGAAGCCCACCGCATCGAGCAAGGTGATCGACGCGTCTTTGTACGCCTCGCGGAACGCAGCGACGAAGGCCTTGGTCGAGGGCCGATCGCTCGTCTCGTAGAACGCTTCGACGTAGACGCTGCACAGCACGTACTTGCCGCCGCGCTCCATCAGCTGCGGATCGCCCGAGGTGCCCCTGGGCGAGCTCCACGTCGAGGGGCCGAGCAGCGTGACGGTCTTGAGCTTGTCCTTGCCGGTGGTCTTCTGAATGCGCTCGAGGTCCTTCTTGTCGCAGGCGTTGGTGATGATGTCTTCGACCGCCAGCGCCGGCGCGACGAGCGAGACCTGCTGCCACGAGTCGGGGATGAGCATCGCCTCGAAGTCGATCACCGGCTCGAGCGAGGCCCTCATCTTTTCCATCGCCTTGCGGCGGCGGAACTCGTCGGTGGTCGCCTCGCGGATCTCGCGCATCTTCTCGTAATAGTCGGCGCGATCTTCGATGTAGTACCGGCCGGCCAGGCGCTTGGCCTCTTCGGTGAACGTCTTCTGATCGTGGTCGTAGTTCTCGATGCCGCGGATCTGCCCGCCCCGTTTCTCGATCGCATCCCAGAACTCGTTCGACAGCTCGACGCCGAACGGCGTGTTCGGGTGGAGGATGGCGAACGTCTTGTAGCCCAGCGTGTTCATCGCGTAGTCGGCCAGCGCCTCGGCCTGCTGCGCGTTGGTCACCATGGTGCGGAAGATGTGGGGGCCGATCTCGGTGAGGCCGTCGGCACGAGAGAGCGTAATCAACGGCACCTGGAGCTCTTCAGCCACCAACGCGCCACGCTTCGCATCTTCCGCCAGCAGCGGCCCGATGATCGCGATGACGCCGTCGTCGAAGGCGAGCTGCTCCACCAGCTTCGAGGTGAGCCCCGGGTCTCCCTGAGAGTCCTTCACGATGAGCTCGATGTCGCTGCCCTTGAGCGCCAGCTGCAGCCCGCGCATGGTGGTCTCACCGAACGCCTTGTACTTGCCCGTCATGGGCAGCACCGCGCCGATGGCCTTCGCTCTGACCTGGGTGCGTTTGCTGAGCCGATCGATCAGCGCCTTCGCCTCGGGCGCGTACGGCGAATCGGGCGCGGTGGAGAGGAGCGACTTGAGCGCCTCGTCGAGCCGGGTCCAATCGCGCAGGTGGTAATACACGCGCGCCATCTTGAAGGTGATCAGCGGCCAGCCCGGGTGCGACCGCGGCAGGTCGTTCCACGCTTCGGCGATGGCGAGGAACGTGGTCTTGGTCTCCACCACGTCTTCCAGGTTCGCCAGCGCAGCCTTCTTCTCTTCAGGCGTGTTCGCCGCGTCGACGGTCTTGAGCGCGGCCTTCAGGGCTTCCCCGAATTGCTGGCTCCCGGCCGCAGCGCGAAGCAGTGCAGCTTCAGCGAGCCTCTTGTCATCACCCTCGAGGCGATCGACCAGCGTGGAGAGCGTCTGGTACGCGTCGCGATAGGCCTTCTGTTCGACAGCGGCGAGACCCGACTTGAGGCGCGCCTGGTTCGCGTTGGGGTGCAGCGGGTTCTCGAAGAGCAGCTCGCCCAGTGACTTACGAGCCAGCGCGTAGTCGCCCTCTTCGAACGCCAGCACCCCCACGCGGTAGAGCGCCTCTTGCCCCGCGGTGGTCTCCGGGTACGTCTTGCGTACGAGGAGCAGCGCTTCGATGCCCTCCTTACGCGACTTGGAGTCGGCCACCGTGATGGCCTTGGCGAGCGCGTCATCGGCGGTCGGGTCTTTCTTCACTTCGACCTTCGGGCCATTTCCCGTGCCGGTGCCCGTGTTCTTCGGGCAGGCGCACAGGAAGCCCAAACAGCTGATCAGCAACAGGTGACGCATGCCGAGGCACATAGCAGGCTTTCCGTGCGGGAAAACGCACGCAGTGCGGCCGAAGAGACGCGTGAAATGAGTCGACGCGGCCGCGGGTGAGGGGCTCATCAGGGGAGACTCATCAACCCCCGTGCCACACCCACCGTTCGCATCGAGCGCAGTCGAGATGCCACCTCTGCTTCGTGCGGCAAGTGACCCCTCGACTGCTCTCGGGGGGAACGGCTACTGAAAGGCCTGCTTCATTCGTGCGAGCAGCTGCGCCACGTCTGCCTCGTCTTGATAGGGGCCGAAACCGAAACGAAGGCGATTATCTCGCGCGTCGGTGATCACCCGGTGAAGTTTGAGGGTCGCAGACAACGCGTTCGCGTCAGGAGTGCGGAAGGTGAGGAACTGACCGCGCGCAGAGGTGCTCAGCGGCACCACCAGCTGCTCCTCGGACAGGGGGCCCTTCTGCAGTCCAGCGATGAAGAGCCGCTGCAGCGCGTGTGCGTGAGCGCGATTCGTCACCGTGCTCAG
This sequence comes from Archangium sp., assembly GCA_043773025.1. Classification (GTDB taxonomy): domain Bacteria; phylum Myxococcota; class Myxococcia; order Myxococcales; family Myxococcaceae; genus Archangium_A. The sequence continues at coordinate 1,843 of JAYVFP010000221.1, read as the reverse complement.
ACCGACACGTTCGCGCCAGCGCATGGCCGCGTTGAAGCGATAGAGCCCTGACGGATCGAACGTCGCGCCCATGAAGCGCATCGCGCCCGTCGAGTACGGCACCTGCCCTGCCACCTTGTCACCGAGCGCGTCGAACGCCGCAAACCACCCGGTGTTGCGAGGGCGAAGCTGCGCCGCGGTCGGAGGCACGTGGAGGAAACACACGCCCTCCCCGCTCATCGCGTACTTGTAGCCACCCGACAGATAGAACGCGCGCGCGCTCACGTGCTGCAGGCTGGCCGGGACAGCTCCGAAGCCGTGGTACCCGTCGATCACCACCAGCGCGCGACGGGGCATCGAATCAACCAGCGCATCGAGCTGCTGCACTTCAGCGCCCGAGTTGAAGAAGACGTGGCTGAAGAAGACGAGGTCTGCGGCCTGCGAGGCCGCACTGAAGCGCTCGTTGAACGTGGCGAACGGCTCGGCAGGAACGCGCGTGACCTCGAGCAGCCCTTCTTCCTCGAGCCGCCGCGTCTGCCGCTCGAACGAGTGGAACTCGGAGTCGGTGGTCACCACGCGCGCCTTGTCAGGCAGGCACGAGAGCAACCGCAGCACGAACTCGTGCGTGTTGGGCGCGAAGACGATGCTCGCGGGTTCTGGCAGCGAGAGCTCAGCGGCGATGTGACGCTGCGCCTCCGACCACACCTCGGAGAACACGGTGTTCCACTTCTCATCGGCGAACCGCGCGGCATCGAGCCACGCCTGCTGCTGCGCCTCGAACGTCACGTCAGGCCAGAAGTGATGGCTGTGCGCCGCGAAGTGGAGGCGCTCGGGATCAGCCTCGAGGAATTTTCTGAAGCCGTCTTTCCACGCCATGGCGACCGTTCTTCCCGAGAGACCGGTCATCCCGAGCAGAGACCGGTGTTTGGTGGTGCTACTTGTTGAGCAGATCCTTCACCTTGTCGAAGAAGCTCTTGCTCTGGGGGTTCACGTTCTCACCCGAAACTTCGGCGAACTTTTCCAGCAGCTCGCGCTGCTTGCTGTTCAGGTTCTGCGGCGTCTCGACCACCACGCGCACGTGCTGATCGCCGCGATCGGTGGACTGCAGATGCGGGATGCCCTTGCCCTTGAGGCGGAAGATCTTCCCGCTCTGCGTACCCTCGGGCACCTTCATCTTCACCATGCCGTCGAGCGTGGGCACCTCGAGCTGCGCGCCCAGCGTCGCCTGCACGAAGCTGACCGGCACTTCGCAGAACACTTCGTATTCTTCGCGGTGGAACAGCGCGTGTTCCTTCACGTGCACCACGACGTAGAGATCGCCCGAAGGTCCGCCCTGCTCACCGGGTTCACCTTCGCCCGCCAGCCGCACGCGGGTGCCGGTGTCGACGCCCGCAGGAATCTTCACGGACAACTCAGAGACCGACTCGGTCTTGCCGGCGCCTTTGCAGTCCTTGCAGGGGTCTGCGACCACCTGGCCTGAACCACCGCATTGGCTGCAGGTGCGCGCGACCGCGAAGAAGCCCTGGGTGAAGCGCACTTCACCGGCGCCTCCACAGGTGGGGCACTGGCGCTGCTGCTTGCTCTTGCTGCCCGTGCCCTCACACGACTCGCACCGCTTGGGGCGGGGGATCTTCACGGTCACTTCAGAACCGAAGGCCGCCTCTTCGAACGTCAGCTCGAGGTTGTAGCGAAGGTCAGCGCCGCGATTGCGCGCCCGGCCCCGCCCACCACCACGGCCACCGAAGATGTCCCCGAAGATTTCTCCGAAGATGTCGTTGATGTTGGTGTTGAAGCCAGCACCGCCGCCGAAACCTTCGACGCCCTGGTGACCGAACCGGTCGTACCTCGCCCGGCGATCGGGTTC
>JAYVFP010000220.1:0-34486 GCA_043773025.1 Archangium sp. | reverse complement strand
ACAAACGGCAGCACGACGACGGAAGAAGCAGCTCGGATGGTCCGGACTGCGTGACAACAACACTTGGTGTCCACCGAACCGGGCAAACTCACGCGTGTCATCACCGGTACCACGGCCGGGAAAGTCGCCCCGGGCCTCACCTCTTCACCCTCGCATCCGAGCTCGAAGAGAGAGGCCTGCTCGGGGTGCGCAACGAATCGCAGCCTGACTCACCGCCTTCTTCAAGGCCTTTCTTCTCCATCCACTGGCTGCGGTCCCGTGCCGCTCGTGCGACGACTCCTCGCGACTGTGTTTGTCTGTGCCGTGCGCGGTTTTGCCGAAGGCCCTGAGCTTCATGGTGAAGAGCTCGAGTCAGGCGATGGCGGTGGGTTGCGCCAGGTCGCCAACCTGCTCTTCTTTCAGGCCGTGAACGCCGGGCTCGAAGTGGTGGAGCGGCATCGTCACGCGCTCGATCTCTTCCCCGATGACTCGCGCACCGTGCCCTTCGGCTGCGGCGCGACGGTGTTCTTCCCGAAGAAAGATCTCCGGCTCCTCAATACCGGCGGCTCGCCGCTCACTTTGCGGCCGTCGATCGCCGACGGCGCACTGCACGGCGCGCTGCACTCCACCTAACGTCTTCCGTTCCGCTGCGAGTTCATCGAGCGCGACCACCGCTTCGAGCACCGCGACGGCGCTGTCTTCCGCCACAACCGGCTGTTCCGCCGCTGGAACTTTGAGGATGGGAGCACCCGGGAAGAGTGGCTCGCTGATCACGATGCCCGCGTTGCCTACACCGTCGCCGCACCAAGCAGGGAGCCATGAGGTGAGCCTCCCGTCGTCGTTGGGTTAGAGTTGGGCCATGCGCTTGGCCCTCACCCTCATGCTTCTCTTCGCGGCGGGGTGTGGCGTCACCACCGTCGACGAGAGTGGGCTCGCGCTCGAAGAACGCGGTGAGGCCATCGACGGCATCGTCTTCGTGCACGGCATCAACGGGTCGGGCTCCGATTGGGACACCATGGTCGAGCGCTTCAAGGCCGATGGCTGGCCCGCCGAGCGCTTGATCGCCCGCGCGTACTCGGATGGAAAATGGGGCTGCAACACCCGCAACGCCGAAGAGCTCGCGCAGTGGGTCGACGAGCTCGCGGCCAGCGGCGCTCAACGCATCGCCATCGTCGCGCACAGCATGGGTGGCCTGAGCTCGCGCTATTACCTGCAGCGCCTCGGCGGCACCCAGAAGGTCGCCACCTTCATCACGCTGGGCACCATGCACCACGGCCTGTTTGCCTCGTGCCTCTCGCCCGTGAAGGTCTGCGTCTGGCAAGAGCTCTGCCTCGCGGGCGACTTCATCAAAGACCTCAACACGCTGCCGACCACGCCCGGCTCCACGCGGTGGGTGTCGATCTTCAGCACCGGCGATGAGATCGTCTCGGCGCAGAGTTCACGCCTCAAGGGCGCGCACAACATTCAGCTCGAAGGCCTCGGTCACGATGGGCCCAAAGGCCTGCAGGACAGCGACGAGGTCTATCAACGTGTGCTCGAGTCACTCTAGGTCTTCGCAACGGTGAAGATGATCGGTTGGCCGCGTTCACACCGGTCCTCCCGGGCAGCGAACCGGCTTCGCGGCGACTCCACCCGAAGGAACAACCAACCGGTCATCCCGAGAGGGTTGGCGGAAATAGAAATCGGGTTCCATCACCGTTCTCCCCGAGCCCAGTCGAGGGGGCAATTGCAGTGTGAAGGAGAGGCAATCCCCCGGCTCCGCTCAGGCCGGGCGGTGTCCGTTCGTTATTTCGATCAACCCTGCGAGCGAAGTCGAAGAATTCCCTTTGCTCGTGCGTAAGGTGGCATCTCGACTGCGCTCGATGCGAACGGTGGTGGGCTGTTCCTGACCGTTCTCGCTCGGCGATGTCGAACGGCTTTCTGGTGTAACCGCGACCTGACCTCGCTCGTAGCAAGGCCATGCGACTGCTCGTACCCCTGCTCGCGCTGGCCTCGTGTGGGCCCGCTGCCGTGAACTCCGAGGTGACCGAGATGACTTCGCTGGCTCGCAGCGGCGCCTATCTCAGCTGGGGCCGGTGAAGCTTCACCTCATCGCTCCGCGGGCCCGCACGCCACCGTACGCACCTTCGTCAACGAGCCGCGTATCACCCGGGCAACCTCTTCGATGGCCGCCTCGACTTCGGCTGGGTGGAAGGCGTGAAGGGCCCGGGCCTCGGCGAGTCGATGGCGCTCAGCTTCGCCGCCCCGCTCACCATCACCGCGATCAAAGTGTGGAACGGGTACCAGCGCTCAGATGATCACTTCAAGAAGAACGCCCGCGCGAAGAAGGTGACCCTCACCGTCGATGGCGCTGAGCCCCTCGAGCTCGCGCTCAAAGATGCCCAGGGCAGCCAGAAGCTGATGTTGCCCAAGCCCGTGAGCACGAAGTCACTCACGCTCACCATCAAGGAAGCGTACCCGGGCACGAAGTACGAAGACCTGGTGCTCTCCGAGCTGCGCGTGTGGGACGCCGAAGGGCCGCGCGCCATCACCACGGGCGATCTCGCTCAGCGTGCCTCTGCGTTGAAGAACGAAGTGGGCTCAGGGCCGCTGAAGAACTTCGTCGACAAGACGCTGCGCTCGGCCTGCCAGGTGCCCGGCTACGAGCTCGAGGCCAAGTTCCGCAGCAACCACAGCTTCGTGGTGTACCGCTCGGCCGATGAAGCGAACGGCGCGGTCAAAGAAGTGCTCGACGGCACCTGGATCCTCAAAGACGGCAAGACGGTCGAGCTGTTCGGCCGCAGCCACCGCACCGAGAGCAGCACCGATCCCTACGCGACGCCTGGCGGCAAAGAGACCACCTCCATCACCGGCGGCGCGCTCAAGGTGACCCGGGTGGGCGACCTGAAGAAGGCCGACTACGACGCGCTGGTGACGAAGTTCACCGCAGGCCCGCTCAAGTGGTCCTTCGATTGCGAGCAGGTCAAGGGCTTCGAGAAGCTCGCGGCCGCGGGCGCCTACGTGGTGGAAGGCCGAGCAGTGACGGCCATTCTCACGCCCTGATCAGGCCGCTTGTTGCTCGGCGGCTTCTTCGATGGCCGCTGCCGCCAGGCCCCTGGCCGGGTTGAACATCGTGGGGCGATCGTGGTGCATCTGGTGCGCGTAGATGCCAGCGAAGAGCTTGTTGCCCAGCCGGTACCACGGGCCGCTCAGGTTGGTCGGGCGCATGTCTTCGAGCGACTTCGCCGCCTCGCCGTTGTGCGTCGACCAGTTGAAGTGAATGACGAACAGACCCGCCAGCAGGTTGCAGGGCGCGAACACCAGCAGGAAGAACGCGGGGCCCAGCAGCCAGAACCACGAGGCGAGCAGCACGATGTTGGTGCCGTAGCTCATCCACGCGCGGCGGCGCTCACGCGCCTGGTTCTCGGCGGTGTCACCCCAGATCTCGTAGTACTGCTGAAAGAGCTGCTTCTCGACGTTCACGACCGTGTGGAACACGGTCTTCCAGAACGAGGGGAAGTTCGGGTGCGGGTCGTTCTCGCGGTCATCCGTGTGCTTGTGGTGCCGCATGTGGATGATGTCCCACGAGGCAAACCGCACGACCACGCACAGGCCCAGCAGCTCACCGGCGATGCGGTTGATCGGCTTGGGCAGGTTACCGTGCGTCGCGTTGTGAATGAGCAGGTGCGCCCAGATGAGGCAGAACAGCAGCACCGGGAACACCGGCGCAAACCACCACGCGGGCCCGCTGAGCAACGGCGTGAAACCCGTCAGCGCGAACGTGCCGAGCACGGCCGCACACACCAGGAACCAGAACCCGTCGTACATCAGATAAAAACGTGGGTTCTTCCTGAACTGACTGATGGGATGTGTGGTCAACAAGGTGAAGCCCCTGAGTGATTTGGCTGGCCCAGAACGAAGCGGCGATGCCTTCTACGCGTAAACCCGTACTTGAGTCCATTGAGCTCCCGGTGCGCGAGCCCCCCGCGTGACGTGTCCCACCGGGGGTCTCTGGTGGCCGCAAAGCCCCGTGGTGTAGGAAGTGCGCCGCGTGAAACTCAAGCACCACAGCGACTGGCGACAGCTGTTCATCGTATTCGTGTACCTGTCGCTCCTGGCTTCGATGGTGCTCGTGCCCGGGTGCCGCAACGTGGCCTTCCTGATCACTGCCTGCATGTTCAGCTTCTATGTGCAGACGGTGACGCACAACGTTCTGCACGGCGTGCTGTTCGAGAGCAAGGCGCTCAACCGGGCCTTCCGCTTCATCTTGAGTTTCTGCGGCCTCTTCCCGGTGTCCTCGGTGATCCCCTCGCACAACATCGTGCACCATCACTTCGACGACGACGGGCAGCCTGACTGGGCGTCGCCTGCGCACGCGCGGTTCTCCTGGAACCTGCTCAACCTGTTGCACTTCCCCAACATCATCGGGCCCATCACCTTCGCGGGCATCAGCCGGTGGGCCTCGGTGAAGGGCCGCGCCGACTACCGCCGCCAGTCGATGCAGGAATCGGCCTTCGCCTTCGGCCTCACCGCGGTGCTGCTCGCCTGGGACTTCTGGACGGTGCTCTTCTTCGTGCTCGTGCCGCAGCTGTGGGGCGCGCGCTGGTTCCTTCGCGTGAACCTGATCCAACACGACGTCTGCGACATCGACTCGGAGCTCGATCACTCGCGCAACTTCGGCGGGAAGCTCCTCAACTGGTTCTCGGTGAACGCGGGGTACCACACGGCGCATCACAACAAGCCGGGCCTGCACTGGACTGAGCTGCCCGAAAACCACGTCAAAGACGTCGCGCCCTCCATGAACCCGAAGCTGCTGCAGAAGAGCCTGCTGGTGTATCTGGCGCGCACCTACGTGTTGCGGTTCTCCCGCCCCGCTGCGATGCCGAAGCCGATGCAGTCGCTCGAGCGGCAGCAGGAGGCCGCGTAGCCATGTTGACCCCCGAAGTGATGGGCCTGCTGCTGCTGGGGCTGGCCTGGGTGACCGCGCTGATGGTGGCGCTCGACGCGTTCCTCGACGCGCGCGCGATGTGGAAGCGGCTCAGTGATTGGAAATGGAACCTGCTGCAGGGCCAGGTGGTGGCGCCCGAGCTGGCCGTGCACGAAGTCGAGCAGCGCGTGAAGCCCCTCGATGGTGATGAGCCGGGGCTGGTGTTCTTCGATCGCAAACACGTGAGCACGGTGCTGGGCGGCGCGGTGAAGTTTGCCGACGCCACGCTCGAGGTGAGCGGTGCCCCGGGTGCCGAGGTGTGGATCGACGAAGACGGGCGGCAGGCCGCTGCGGCGTGCACGTCGACGTCGGCCTTCGAGAGCCTCGCCACCGCGGCCCGGGGTGCAGGCGGCACGGTGCGTACGGTGCGCAGCGTGGTGCGAGCCGGGGCGAACGTGTGGCTCTCGGGCAAGAAGCAGGGCTCGAACCTGATCATCGACCTGGTGGCCACCTTCGATCCGCGAACGTGGGCGAAGCGGCGCTTGCTGGCCATCGCGGGCGTCATCGTGCTCGACCTCGCGTGGGTCTGCCTGGGAACCGTGGTGGCGTTGTGGCCGCCCGTGTTCGGCTTGGTGAGCATCGCGGGCGCGTTGATCCTCCTCGGCCACTTCCTGGGCATGACGGCGCTCGCCATGGCCGCCCGCGAGAAGTCGCGCACGCCCGGGGTCGCGTTCCTGCGCGGCGCGTGGCGGCGTGAGGCGCTCGAGTCGAGCTCGCCCGTCTCGCTCTCGCAGAGCCGAAGCGACGGGTGAGCTGACGCGGGGCTATGCCAGCCGCGCGCGCAGGTGCAGGTCAGGGCCCAGCTGACTTCCAATTCACGCGCACGGTCAGTGAGACCAACACCTGCAACGTGATGCCCGACAATGGCGATGTCGGCATCAGTGGTGCGCGGTTGATCATTCCGGGCGCGCCGCTGCAGAGCCTGATGTCACGGCGCATTCATGCGCTGGACGCTGCGCGGATGCCTCCGGTGGGCAGCCTCGTGGGTGGATGAAGCGGGCGCAGGGTTGATCGACGCGTGGATTGCGTCGGTGAGCGCGTGTCCTCTTTGAGCCTGGAGTCTTCGCATGCGTGAGACGGCGGCCGCTTCGCCGAATCGGTACACTCGCGCGTGATGATGAAGCTCAAGAAGCGCGACTGCCCTGATTGCCGAACGCGGCTCCAGCCCTTCTGGGTTCCCGCGCGGCGGCTGGGAGACGAGGTGGAGCTCGACCGCTGCAGCGACTGCGGCGGCGTCTGGTTCGATGCGGGTGAGCTGTCTGACGCGAGCGGGAAAGCGGTCATCGCGAGCAGGGAAAAGACCGATCGCAGCTGCCCTGCGTGTGGCGCTTCGATGATGCAGGCGAAACTCGCCGATGGGCCCGACGTCGAGAACTGCCCCAGTTGCCGTGGCACGTTCCTCGAAGCGCGAGATCTGGACGCGCTGGCGAAGAAGTCTCCGTCATCGAAGCGGCCGCCCAACGGCACCGGCTTCATCTGCGATGGGTGCGGTGCACGAAAGCCGTTCAGCGAAGGTCAGGCCACGCTCACCGGGCTGGAGTGCGCCGACTGCATGGAGGAGCAGCACCACGTGCCGTCGCCAGAGCAAGAAGAGTCGCGCTCGACGTTCGGCAAGTTCCTCGGCTGGCTGCGCGGCGAGTAACCACCGTCCCCCCTGAGAGCAGTCCAGAGGTCACTTGCACCACCGTTCCCCCCGAGCGGGTTGGCCGAAATAGGAATCGGGTTCCATCACCGGTCTCCCTGGGAGAGGGGCAGGGTGAGGGCGCCGCGTGACAAGCGTCGTGGGTCGGAGTCGACGCCACCGCACACTTCCGACTAAGCGCCGCCAGGTGGCAACCAAACACCTCAGCCTGATCCCGCTGCTCCTTCTGCTGGCCTGTGGCCCCGTCGTAGTGACCCCTGACGGCGCGGTGAACGATGAAGACGCTGGCCTCGAAGTCGATGCAGGTGAAGTCGACGCAGGCACCGACGCCGGCCGTTCAGACGCCGGAACGCCCGACGCAGGCACGACCGACGCCGGCCGGCCTGATTCCGGAATGCCCGGAGACGGCGGCAACCCGATGACCCTGGTGACCGTCGCGCACGAGCGAGAGCTGCGCGGCGTCTGGGTGGCCTCGGTGGTGAACCTCGACTGGCCGGCCTCCAACAACCTGGGCGTCGATGCGGGCCGGGCCTCGCTCACGCTCCTCGTCGACTCGATGGCCGACGCCGGCCTCAACGCGCTCTTCTTTCAGGTGCGCCCAGAATCCGACGCGCTCTACCCCTCGACGCTCGAGCCCTGGAGCCGATTTCTCACGGGCACGCAGGGTCAGAACCCCGGCTGGGATCCGCTCGACGAGCTCCTCACGCTCGCGCACGCGCGGGGCCTCGAAGTGCACGCCTGGCTCAACCCGTACCGCGGGCTGCAGAGCTCGACGGTGACCGCGGCGAGCAACCACGTCACGCGCACGCTCGCGAGCGCCGCCATCACCTACAACGGCGCGGTGGTGATGAACCCGGGTGAGCTCGCAGTGCGCCGGCACGTCGAGGCGGTCGTGAGCGATCTGCTCGAGCGCTACGACGTCGACGGAGTGCACTTCGACGACTACTTCTACCCGTACCCTGATTCCATGAACACGCCGTTCCCCGACTCGGCCACCTACGCGGGCTACACCGCCGACGGCGGCACGATGGGCCTGGGCGATTGGCGCCGCGACAACGTGAACACGCTGGTGCGCGAGGTGATGGGCATCGTGACGAACGATCACCCCACGGTGCGGTTTGGTGTCTCGCCGTTCGGCATCTGGAGGAGCAACATGCCGGTGCCGGGGCTCGACGCGTACAGCGTGATCTCCTGCGACGCGCCGACGTGGATGGCCAACGGTTGGGTCGACTACCTCACGCCGCAGCTCTACTGGCGCGAGGGCAGCGCGCAGGATTACTCGACGCTGGCGAGCTGGTGGGCGGTGCGGAACATGGGCGGGCGGCACCTGTTCCCGGGGCACGCGGTGCATCAGTTGTCGAACGTGGGGACAGCGCAGAACTGGCCGCTCTCGGAGATCCGCGATCAGATCGCGATCACCCGTTCACTCAAGTCGCAGGGTGCGCAGGGTGACGTGCACTTCCGCTCGGCGTTCATTCAGAACAACACCAAGGGCGTGCACACGATGTTCAAGACCGAGGCGTACGCGAAGCCTGCGTTGCCTCCGGTGTTGCCGCGCGCGGGTGCGAGCGTGGCCCCGGCAGTGCCGTTCGTGAACGTGGTGGGTGGTTCGTTGTCGGTGACGAACCCGATGCCGGCGACGGTGCGGTTCTTCACGCTGTATCGCGAGATCGCCGCCGGCCAGTGGGAGCTGCGGCGCGTGCTGGGCGGCGCGCAGGTCAGCTTCCCCATTTCCTCGGGGACCTGGGCCGTCAGCGCGATCGGTCGCGGCGGCGCAGAGTCACAAGGCGTCAAAGTCGTCATCCCCTGAGTCAGGGATTGAAGGTTCCTCGTACGAGCGGACCGTCGAGCGTCTTCGTGCCGGTGTCGACGTAGAAGTGATCGCCCGACAGCGTGACCGTCAGCTTGTGCCGCCGCTCATCCAGCTCCGCCAGCTCGCGCAAGAACAGGGTGTCGAGCGCCGCGAACTCGGCCTTCACCAGCCGGTTCAACTTCGCCGCAGCGCCTTCAGCCAGGAACGCCGCCTGCCGCTCTTCACTCTCGAACAGCACGTTCACCTTGCCGTTCGCGTTCTGATCCACCGCCTTCTGAATCTTCGCCGGATCGCCTTTGCCCACCCGCACCCAGCGCGTCACCACGTTGGTGTAGTCGCGCGTCTCGAGATCAGGCGCGTCGGGATCGCTCAGGCCGGGGCCGAACGTGAGCCGCTCTTCCCACAACCAGCAGTAGGCCATCACCTTGAGCCACGTGCGCTCCATCAGCTCGGAGGGATGACGGGCGAGCTTGAAGGAGAGCTGCTGCTCGACCTTACGATCGACGTTCGAGAGGGCGATCTGAAAGTCGTAGAGCATTGCGGTGAGTGCCATGACGAAAAAACCTCAGCGGCCACCGCCGCGCTTATGAAGCTCCAGCTTCGCGATCAGCCCTTGTGCACTTCATCGGGGCTGTCGGCCAGTCGCAACGCGCGCGCTTGGGAAAAAGAGCCGGTGAGAAGGGTGACTTGCGAGACACCGACACCGCCTTGAATCAACCCCTCTTCAATGGAATCGGAAAAACCTGTGGCTGCAATCAACACAACGGCGCGGCTTCAGCCGCAGAATCGTGCTCGCTGCGCGTTCGAGAGCCCCACGCACGCGCGACCTGCCGCCGCACTTTGAGCGAAATACGCCTTCGCTTGTCAAGGCACGTACCTTCAGCCCGCTCGCTCCGTGTGGATCGCGGCTCATCTCGAGTGTTTTGACGATGTGTGGATCCACAACGCGGCCATCGCCCGAAGTAACGTTCGCCGCTTCACCCAGGGGTGAGCATTTCTCGCAAAGGACGCACATGAACCGACCCACCTCTCAAAACAGGCTTGCGGCGTTGATCGTGGGCACCTTGCTCATCGCGGGATGCAACTGCGGCAATCAACCGCCAGTGGTCGGCGGAACGGGTGGGGGCACGGAGGTCGACGGCGGAGCAGGCGGAGCTGGAGGCGGCGGTGAGGTGGGTGGAGGGGCAGGCGGCGGGTCGGTAGACGGAGGCACAGACGGCGGCACAGACGGTGGAGGAGTCCTGCCAGATGGCGGAAGCGTCACCCTGCTCTCTATTGGCATCACCCCAGCACGCCCCCAGATCGCGGCCGGCACTCAGCAGCACCTCGAGGCCACCGGCGCCTACTCCGATGGCACGACGCAGGACCTCAGCACTCAGGTGACCTGGGCTTCTTCTTCCCCTGCGGTGGCGACGGTCACAGGGATGGGTGACGTCAGCGGACGAACGGCTGGGATCGCGGCGATCAGCGCGACTCTTTTGGGTATCACGGGCTCGGTCGACCTCACCGTCACCGCGGCGACCCTCACGACGATCGCCGTCACGCCGGCCTCGGCCACCATCGCGGCGGGAACCACGCAGCAATTCGTGGCGACTGGGTTGTTTTCCGACTCGACCACTCAAGACTTGAGCGCGCAGGTTCGCTGGGCCTCGAGCAACCCCGTTTTCGCCACCATTTCGACTTCTGGTCTGGCCAGCGCGGTCGCCGCAGGCACCACCAGCGTGAGCGCGACTCTCGGCCCGGTGACCGGCTCTGCTGGGCTGGTCGTCACCAGCGCGACCTTGAGCTCGATCGCGATCACGCCCGCTGGCGCGACCATCGCCAAAGGAACCTCGCAGCAGTTCGTCGCAACAGGCACCTTCTCTGACGGCACCACTCAGGATCTGACTTCGGCGGCCACCTGGTCGTCTTCCAGCACGTCGGTGGCGACGTTGTCCTCTGCGGCGGGCAGCGAGGGGCTGGCCCGTGGCGTGGGCGCGGGCACCACCACCATCACCGCGACCTACCTCTCAGTGAGCGGAGGAACGGTGCTCACCGTCAGCCCAGCGGTGCTGACGGCCCTCTCGGTGACCCCCAGCACCCCCTCGATTCCGGTCGCCACCACTCAGCAGTTCGTGGCCACTGGCATCTTCAGCGACAACACCACCCAGGATCTCACCGCCCAGGCTGCCTGGAGCTCCTCTGACACGGCCACGGCCAGCATTTCCAATGCGGCGGGTAGCGAAGGGCTGGCCACCGGCGCGGCGGGGGGCAGCACGACCATCTCGGCAACCTCGGGCGGCTTGACCGACGCGGTCGTGCTCACCGTCACCGCGGCCACCCTTCAAACCATTACGGTGAGCCCGCCCAACGCGAGCAGCACGGCGGGCAATACCAGGCAGTACGCGGCCACCGGCGGGTACTCCGACGGAACCACGCGGGACATCACGGCCACGGTCACCTGGGCCTCGTCAAACACCGCTGCCGCCACTGTTTCCAACGCCGCGGGCAGCGAAGGGCTCGCCACTGCGGTATCGGCAGGGATGACCAGCATCAGCGCATCGCTCTTGGGCCGCACCGGCACTGCGAGCCTGACGGTCACAGCCATGGGACTGGTGACGCTGCAGTCGATCGTCGTCGCTCCGGCAAACGCGACCATTTCGGTCGGCAGCACCCGCCAGTACACGGCGACCGGCAACTACTCCGACGGCTCGACCCAAAACCTCACCAACCAGGTCAACTGGGCCTCCACCAACAACGCGATCGCGACCGTCTCCAACGCGTTCACCTCGAAGGGAATTGTTTCAGGCGTGGCCGCCGGGACGACCAGCGTTACTGCCACCTTGATGGCGATTGTGGGCAGCACGCCGCTGACCGTGAGCAACGCGACCTTGAGTTCAATTGCGGTCACGCCCGCGACCCCTGGGCTGCCAGTCGGCTTCAAGCTTCCATTCAAAGCCACCGGCACCTACAGCGACGGCTCCACGCAGGACATCACCAACAACGTCACCTGGGCGTCGGTGACGACGGCCGTGGCGACGATCTCCAACGCAGCCGGCAGCAAAGGCGTGGCGTCTGGAGTGAGGGTGGGCACCAGCAGCCTATCGGCGACGCTCGGGGTGGTCTCAGGCTCGACGGTCTTGACGGTGAACAACGCCACACTGACCGCCATCGAGGTCACCCCAAGCTCGTTGAGCCTCGCGCGGTTGATGACCAGGCAGCTCGCCGCGATGGGCCTGTTTTCGAATGGCACGACGCTGGACATCACTGCCCAGGTGACCTGGAGTTCGTCGCGTCAGTTCGTGGCGCAGGTCAGCCTGAGCGGCGTGGTCACCGCGTTCACGAGCGGCGACGCCGTCATCACCGCAGCACGGGGCAACCTCAACGACACCTGCGCGGTCACCGTGCCATGAGGCCGCGCTCGACGTTCGAGAGGGCGATCTGAAAGTCGGAGAGCCTTGCGGTGAGTGCCATGAACGAAAAAACCTCAGCGACCGTGGCCGCGTTTCTGAAGCTCCAGCTTCGCGATCAGCCCCTTGTGCACTTCATCGGGGCCGTCGGCCAGCCGCAACGCGCGGGCCTGCGCAAAGAAGCCGGTGAGCATGGTGTCTTGCGACACGCCCGCGCCGCCGTGAATCTGAATGGCGTCGTCGACCACCTTCTGCAGCATCGAAGGCGCGACCACCTTGATGGCCGCGATCTCAGTCATCGCGCCGAGCGCACCCAGTTCATCGAGCTTCCACGCCGCGTGCAGCGTGAGCAGCCGCGCTTGATCGATCGCCACCCGGGCCTCCGCGATGCGCTCGCGGTTGCCCCCTAAGTTCACCAGCGGCTTGCCGAACGCAGTGCGTTGCGCGCCGCGGTCGATCATCAGCTCGAGCGACTTCTCGGCAGCGCCGATGCACCGCATGCAGTGATGAATGCGGCCAGGCCCCAGCCGCCCCTGGGCGATCTCGAAGCCACGACCGGGCCCCGCGATGACGCTGTCGAGGGGCAGCCGCACACAGGTGAACTGCACCTCGCCGTGGCCATGCGGCGCGTCGTAGTCACCGAACACCTTGAGCATGCGGGTGATCTTCACGCCCGGGGTGTCGAGCGGCACCAACACCATCGAGTGTTGCGTGTGGCGATTGCCGCTCGCGTCAGGCGTGCGCGCCATGAAGATGGCCACCTTCGCGCGGGGATCGCCGAGCCCCGACGTCCACCACTTGGTGCCGTCGAGCACGACTTCATTTCCGTCGACGACGGCCGTCGCCTGCATGTTCGTCGCGTCTGACGAGGCGACCTCAGGCTCGGTCATGCAGAACACCGAGCGGATTTCGCCCGCGAGCAGCGGCTCGAGCCAGCGCTTCTTCTGCGCGTCGGAGCCGTAGCGGTAGAGCACCTCCATGTTGCCGGTGTCGGGCGCGTTGCAGTTGAAGACCTCGGGCGCGAGCAGGCTGCGGCCGGTGGCTTCGGCGATCGGCGCGTACTCCAGCGTGCTCAACCCCGCGCCCTGCTTCTCGTCGGGAAGAAACAGGTTCCACAGACCCGCCGCGCGCGCTTTGACCTTGAGCGTCTCCATGAGTGGATGAACGCGCCAACGAGTCCAGTCGCCGTCGGGGTTGGTCTCGTGCACCTCGTGCCAGTACTTCGCTTCGACCGGCTCGATGTGAGCCGCCATGAAGCGCTGAACGCGCTCGAGGTATTCGCGGCTGCGCGCGCTGGGTTCGAAGTTCATCTCAACGCACGGGAGGCGCGGTGACCTTCGCCGGCATGTTGTTGGAGCGCACCGCGATGCCCTGGATGATGGTGCAGAAGCGGCTGACCACGATGAAGTTCTGGTAGTACGTCTCGGCCGTCACCTGGATGAGTGCGTCTCCGCCCATTCGCTTGATGGCATCGGTCATCGCGCCCTGCATGTTGTTGCCCGTGGTGATGGGCAAGAAGCTGAGCAGGTACCAGAGGCAGTCGGTCTCTTCGACGGGGCCGATCTCGGTGTAGCCGCCCTGCTCGAGCGGCTTGGTCGACGCCATCATCGCCACGGGGGAACGGATGCAGCCGGTGCTCAGCAGGGCAACCGCGGTCGCCAACAGCAGGGGTCGAGAGTTCATGACCCCTGCTTATGCCACGCCCGATTTCACGTGAGTATCGATCCAATCCTGCACGGCGAGCCCGGTGCCCATCGGCCAGGCGCGCAGTTTTTCCCTGGGGATCAGCTTGTACGCGGCGAGCTCCTGCTCGTTGAGCGTGATGGGGCCCGACGTGCGCACGTGGAAGGCGATGATCAACTCGTTGCGCATCTCGAACGGGTACACCCCGACCAGCGAGACCACTTCGCCGTCGAGGCCCACTTCTTCTTTCACTTCGCGCAGCACGCCTTGCTGCGGGCTCTCGGCGGCCTCGAGGAAGCCGGTCACCAGCGCGAACATCTTCTCTGGCCAGTTCTTGCCGCGCGCCAGCAGCATCTGCCCGTCGTGCTCGATGATCGCTGCCACCACCGGCGTGGGGTTGCCCCAGGAGACGTAGCCGCAACTGGCGGCCTCACACAGCTTGCGCTCTTTGCCGTGGTGCGCGCGGGCCACCAACGGGCTGCCACAGCGGGGACAGAACTTGAATTCGTCGGCCATGCGCGTGACATAACGCGCTCTGATGTTTCCACGCGCCGTGCTGTTCGACATGGATGGTGTCCTCGTGAAGAGCGAGGAGGTCTGGTTCAAGGTCTGCGAAGCCGCCGGCGTGAAGTTTCGCGGTCGCGCGCTCAGCCGCGAGGAGTTCTTTCCCACCTTCGGTCAGGGCACCGCGGCGGATGTTCCGGTCTTCGGGTTCAAGTGCACGGTCGCTGAGTTGGATGCGTTCTATGTCAGCGAGTTCGTGAAACACCTCGAGGCGATGTGGGTCAATCCGGAGGCGCGGCCGTTGCTGGACTCGCTCACGGCCAGGGGCGTGAAGGTCGCGCTGGTGACGAACACGGTGGGGCCGTTGGCGAGTGAGATTCTGGCTCGCGCGAAGTTGAGCGGATTGTTCGGGTCGCTCGCGACGGCGGACCGCGTGGTTCATGCCAAGCCGTCACCGGAGTTGGTGCAGTTGGCTTTGCGCGAACTCGGCGTGCAGCCGACCGAGGCCTGGATGGTGGGGGACTCTCGGTTTGATCGCGCCGCAGCTCAAAGCGCGGGCGTGTTCTTTGTGGGGCTGGGGATTGATGGCGATCGGCGGATCGAACGGCTTTCGGAGTTGGCGTAAGTCCTCTCCCCGACCCTGCAAGGCGATGGTGTTAGTTTTGACGCATGACCACACGCACGGAGAAGGACTCGTTCGGGCTCATCGAGGTTCCGGCGGAGCAGCTCTGGGGCGCGCAGACGCAACGCTCGCTGCACTTCTTTCAAGTCTCGGAAGAAAAGATGCCCACCGAGCTCATCGCCGCGCTGGTGTTGATCAAGAAGGCGGCCGCCTCAGTCAACGTGACGCTCGCGGGTCTCGACCCGAAGAAGGAAGAGGCGATTCGCCGCGCGGTCGATGAGGTGCTCGAGGGCGAGCACGCAACCGAGTTCCCGCTCTCCGTGTGGCAGACCGGCAGCGGAACCCAGACGAACATGAACGTGAACGAGGTGATCGCCAACCGCGCCTCAGAGCTGCTCGGCGGCACCCGCGGTGAAGCGCGCCTCGTGCACCCCAACGACGACGTCAACCGCAGCCAGTCGAGCAACGACGTCTTCCCCACCGCGATGCACCTCGCTGCACTCGAGGCGATCCTCAAGCGCGTGCTGCCCGCACTCGACACCCTGGCCGCCGCCACAGCCGCGAAGTCCACCGCCTTCAAAGACATCGTGAAGCTCGGGCGCACGCACCTGCAAGACGCCACGCCGCTGACGCTGGGCCAGGAGTTCTCTGGCTACGTCTCGCAGCTGCGGCACGCGAGGCAGCACCTCGAGGCGGCGCTCCCGCATCTGGGTGAGCTCGCGTTGGGCGGCACCGCGGTGGGGACCGGGCTCAACACGCCAGCGGGTTACGCAGAGGCGGTCGCACAGAAACTGGGCGAGCTCTCCTTGCTGCCGGTGCGCACCGCCGAGAACAAGTTCGAAGCGCTCGCCACCTGCGACGCGCTCGTGCACGCGCACGCCGCGCTCAAGGGGCTCGCGGTCAGTCTCTTCAAGTTCGCTTCCGACGTGCGGCTGCTCGGCAGTGGACCGCGCGCGGGCCTGGGTGAATTGCTGTTGCCTGAAAATGAACCGGGCTCGAGCATCATGCCGGGCAAGGTGAACCCCACCCAGGCCGAGATGCTCACCATGGTCTGCGTGCAGGTGATGGCCAACGACACGGCCGTTTCACTCGGCGGCGCCAGTGGCCACCTCGAACTCAACGTGTTTCGGCCGCTGGTGATCAACGCGTTCTTGCAGTCATGCAGGTTGCTCGCCGACGGTATGGACTCGTTCTGCGAACACTGCGTGGCCGGGCTCGAGCCGAACACCGCGCGCATCGCCTTGCACGTGCAGGAGTCGCTCATGCTGGTCACCGCGCTCGCCCCGCACCTCGGCTACGAAAAGGCCGCGAAGATCGCCGCGCGCGCGCACCAAGAAGGCACCACGCTCCGGGCTGCCGCGATCTCCAGTGGCTTCCTTTCGGGGGCGCAGTTCGACGCGTGGGTGAAGCCCGAAGACATGGTCGGCCCGCGGTAAACCAAGCCAGCCGCGACGGCTTCTGCGGACTGATTGCGGTGGGTAACGCGATGCGGCAGGACACCGATTCGGGTTGAGGGGGAAACCCGGGCTACGATGGGTCTTCGCGGTTGGGCTCCCCACGCCCTCTCCCCAGGAGCACCCATGCCGTTCTTCTTCCGACTCTCCGTCGTCCTTCTGTCCCTCGGTCTTGCGTCGTGTACGTGTGGGCGCGCGCCGGTGCAGAACACGCTCAAGCCCGACGGCAAGGCGTGTGCGGAAGACGAAGAGTGCGAGTCGTCGCTCTGCGACAAACTGCCCGGCAAGGAAAAGGTCTGCTTCAAGAAGTGCGCGGCCGGCTGCAAGGCGGGCGACCTCTGCAGCGCGCTCGCGGTGAACGACCGGTTCGCCTGCGTGCCTGAAGTGCCGGGCCTCTGCCAGCCGTGCGCGCTCAACGTCGACTGCCCGTACCCCGGCGATCGCTGCCTGGAGATCGGCGGCACCAAGGTCTGCGCGCGTGACTGCAGCTTCGATGGCCAGTGCCCCACCAGCTACCGCTGCGCCGACGGCACCGACACCAACGGCGCGTACGTGACCAAGCAGTGCCAGCCCACCTCCGGCACCTGCGAGTGCGTGGCGGCGAGCGCGGGGCAGACGCAGCCGTGCTCCGAGACCAACAGCTTTGGTGCCTGCAACGGCGTGCGCACCTGCCGGCCGCCCAACGGCTACGAGGCTTGCACGGCGCCCGTGCCCACCACCGAGTCGTGCAATGGCCGCGATGACGACTGCAACGGCATGACCGACGAGAACCTGGGCGACACCACCTGCGGCACCGGGGAGTGCCGTCGCAACGTCACCAACTGCATCAACGGCGCGCCGCAGCAATGCGAGCCCGGTCTGCCCGGCATCGAGATCTGCGATGAGAAGGACAACGACTGCGACTCGGTCATCGACGAAGGCTTCGACAAGCTGACCTCGCTCAACAACTGCGGCAGCTGCGGCACGGTCTGCGCGCGGCCCAACGCCATGCCGGTGTGCATGGGCGGCATGTGCAGCATCGGCGCGTGTAACCCCGGCTTCATCAACGCCGATGGCATCGACGCCAACGGCTGCGAGCTGATGTGCACGCCCACTGGCGCAGAGATCTGCGACGGCACCGACAACGACTGCGATGGCTTCGTCGACGAAGGGTTCACGCTCGCCTCCGATCCCACCAACTGCGGTGTCTGCGGCCGGGTGTGCAACGTGAACAACGGCAACATTCAGACCTATGCGTGCGTGGCCACGCAGTGCGGCATCATGACCTGCCGCGCGGGCTTCGCGGATTGTGACCAGTCGTACGGCTCGGGCTGCGAGCGCAACGTGAGCTCCGACATCAACAACTGCGGCAACTGCAACGAGGTGTGCACCACGCCCAACGCGACGCCGGTCTGTGCCTCGAGCGCGTGCGGCATCGGCTCGTGCAACGCGGGCTACTCCGACTGCGACACCGCGGTGGCCACCGGCTGCGAGGTGCAGACCTCGACCAACGTCGACAAGTGCGGCACCTGCACCAACGCGTGCCCGCGTCGAGACAACGCGGCGCGCACCTGCGTGGCCGGCGGCTGCGGCTTCACCTGCAACCCGGGCTTCGTGAACCTCGATGGCAACGCCGCCAACGGCTGCGAGTACACCTGTGTGGCGATGGGCGTGGATGACCCCGACGACAGCTCGACCGATCAGAACTGTGACGGCATCGACGGTGACGTCTCGCGGGCGATCTTCGTGTCGCTCACCGGCAACGATCTCAACCCCGGTACGCGCCAGCAGCCCAAGCGCACCATTCAGGCCGGCATCTCGGCCGCCTCCACCACGCAGCCGCACGTGTACATCTCAGCGGGCTTCTACGACGAGCCGGTGGCGCTGCGCAGCGGCGTGTCGATCTACGGCGGCTACGCGCCGACCACGTGGGTGCGCGGCCCGGCTTCCGTGGTCACCCTTCGCAACGGGCTCATCAACTCGGGCCGCATCGTGGCGGTCTCGGGTGTGGGCATCACCGCGCCGAGCACCGTCGCGTACGTCACCATTCGCGCGCTCGACACCACGGCCGCGGGGGTGAGCACCTACGGCCTGCACTGTGAGGACTGCCCGGCGCTCACCGTGCGTTCGTCGCTCATCATCGCGGGCTCTGCGGGTGCGGGCGGAAACGGCTCCAGCACGGTTGCGGGCGCGAGCGGCTCGGGCGGCTTCAACGGTAACGGCGGCTCTTGTGACAGCTCGGCAGGTTCGGGCGGCACTGCAGGTACGTCGAGCTGTGGCCGTAACGGTGGCGCGGGTGGGTTCGGCGGCCAGGAAGGCCGCAACACCGGCACCAACGGCGGCACGGGCGTGGTCGGTACCCCGGGCGGTGGTGGTGGTGGTGGCGGCGGTGATGGCTGCAACCTGGCGTGTGGCAGTTGCAACGCTGGTCGCCGCGGCGGCGACGGCTTCAACGGCACGTCCGGGGCCAGCGGGAGCAACGGCGGCGGTGGTAACGGCGGCGTGGTCCTCGCCAGCTTCTGGGTCGGCTCGTCGGGTGGCAACGGGGCGAATGGCCTGCACGGCAACGGCGGTGGTGGTGGCGGGGGTGGTGGTGGCCAGGGTGGCGGCTGCGTCAATGACGGCGGCGGCAACGGCGGCGGCGGTGGCGGCGCGGGCGGTTGCGGCGGCGGTGGTGGCCTGGGCGGGGGCGCGGGTGGCGGCTCGTTCGGCGTCTTCCTGGTGAACTCCAACGGCATTCGCTTCGAGAACGCTGAGATCAGCAGCGGCAACGGCGGCTCGGGTGGTGTGGGCGCGCCAGGCGCGGGTGGTGGTTCGGGTGGTGGGCGTGGGTTTGGCGCCAACACGTGCACCGGTGAAGTCGGTGGTGGCGGCAACGGCGGGCTTGGCGGCGATGGTGGCGGCGGTGGCCACGGTGGTGGTGGCGAGGGTGGCTTGTCGTACGGCATCTACCGCGTCAACACGGCGCCGACGCTCATCGGTGGCTTCATCTCGCCTGGTAACGCGGGCAACGGCGGCTTTTCGCCTGGCGCGTCGGGTTCGACGGGTACGTCGGGCACGATGAACTGACGCAGGCCTTGGGGCGGGCGGTCAACGTCAGGGTCTGCTTCGGTGCTCGTGCCCAGCAGGCCGCTCTGTCTCGAGCAGTGGATGCTCGAGTGTTCCCGTTCGCGAATCCTTACGCGCGCGGGTGTCCGACGCGCCACGATCAGCTCGGTCCTCGCCGCGCGTTGCACAACTCGCAAATGGCGATGCGACAGGTGTCGCCTCGAGCGACGTTTCCTTCATCGATTGATAGTTCCGTCACCTCGATGAGGCGGGGGGCGGTCAAGTCAGCAGGCCTCGTTGAGTTCGGACCTGGATGGTCGAGTGTTCATGTTGCGGATTTTGCATCGAGCGCCCGGATTTCCGACCTTTCGTACGGCGCCGCTGCGAATTCGACTCTCGATGCAAAATCCGCAACACGCGCGGATCCTCGCCTGACGCACAAAGTCTGTGCGACGCGAGCACGATGCAGATCCTGAATGCAGTTCGTTCCCCCCGGCCGCGCTGCAGAACTTCCGGCTCTTCGATCAACCTGACGGAAAGCCCACTGGCCGGCATGGATGCGCGAGTGTTCATGTCGCGGGTACTGCATCGAGCACGCTGATCGCCGACTTTCCGTACGGCCAACCCGCGAATTCGCCTCTCGATGCAGGATCCGCACACGTGCGGATCCTCGCCCGACGCAAAGAGCCTGCCTGACGGAGCACGATGCGGATCTCGAACGCAGGTCGTTTCTTCGGGCCGTGCTGCACGACTTCCCAACTGACGAAGGCCTCGGGGAAGGCGGTCATGTCAGGGTTCGCATCGGTGCCCTTCCGAGCAGGCCCCTCTGCGCGGACATGGATGCGCGAGTGTTCGTGTTACGGATACTGCATCGAGTGCCCAGATTGCCGACCTTTCGTTGGGCGCCGCCGCGAATTCGCATCTCGATGCTGAATCCGCAACACGTGCGGATCTTCGCCCGAGGGAGGAGAGCCAGCTTCTCTTCTCAGGGCCGCGGTGTCGAACTGATGGATGCGCGCGTGTTCATGTTACGGATACTTCATCGAGCGCCCTGATTTTCGGCCTTCCGTAGGGCGCCGCCGCGAATTCTCATCTCGATGCTGAATTCGTAACACGTGCGGATCCTCGCCCGACGCAGAGAGCCTGTGCGACGCGGGCACGCTGCAGATCCCGAACCCAACGCCTTTCCCAGGGCAGAGTCAGTGCACCAGGCCCTGCTTCACGAGCCACCCCACGATGAAGCGCGCCACCCACGGCCTGCGATCGACGAGGCGGGTGATCATCTCGGCCTCGAGCTCGCCCAGCGTCCGAGGCTCGGTGGTGTTGATCAACAACGCGCGCACGTCTTCCTCGACGAACAGGTGCTTGAGCTCGGGGTAGATGACGAAGTCGTTCGCGCGCGAGCTGCGCTGTACGCGACGTGAAGGATCGAACAGGGCCGTGGGAAAGTGGCCGAAGAAGTCGCCGTAGTCGAGGCGCAGTGGGTGCGACTTGCCGCTCGGCTTCACGCCCGTCGCAGCGAGCCGATGCCACTCGTACTCGTACTTCGGAATCACCACGCTCCAGTCGTAGCGTTCGCGGGCACGCGCCGCGGCCGCCCTGCCGAGTCGCTCACGCCGCGCGGGATCGAGCACCAGCTCGCGCAACGCAGCCTCGAGCGGGCCCAGCTCGACCTCGATCGACTGCGCCAACACCAGGTGAAGCGGTCGTTCGTAGAGCAGCGGCGCCAGCTCGGAAAGTTCAGACCAGTCGACGTTGAGTCTCGTCGGCACGCGCACGCCCACGGTCTCATCCACCGTGTCGCGGTAGCCGTCGAAGTCAGAGGCCACCACCGGCAGTCCCGCGGCGAGCGCTTCGATCACCGACTGACCGAACGTCTCCTGCACGTTGTCCACCGGCGAGACGAAGATGTCGCTGGCCGCGAGCAGGTCGCGTTTCTCTCCGTCGGCGAAGTCGACCTTGAGGCGCAGGCGATCGTGCACGCCCAGGTGACGTGCCCACAGCTCGAGCATCTCGGGCGTCTTGGTTCCCTGCCGTGCACCGGCGAGCAGGAGATAGACCGGCGGCGCCCCCACGCTCGGCTCGCTCACCAGCTTCTCGAGCACGCGCAGCACGGGGAAGAGGTCGAGCTTGTCGTACTCGGTGAAGCGCGCGAGGCAGGTGATCAGCACCGCGTTCGTCGGCAGGTTGAGCGCCGTGCGTGTGGCCGCGCGATCGCCACCCGTCACGGAGCTCAGCTCGACCCCGAGCGGCACGTGCGGCAGATCCCAGCGGGGCAGGGTGCCTTGCAGTCCGACGAGCTGCGCTTCGTTCTCGAGCCGGTCGAAGCTGCGCTCGATGACGCCTCGGCCCGCGGTGGAAGAACAGAACAACGCGTCAGCGGCGGTGGGGCGCACGAACAGGTGGCGCGCGAGCTCCTGGTGAAAGCGCGGGTATGACAGGGAATGGATCTGCCCCGTCACCGGCACCGTCTTCGAGGCGAACCGATCGCGCGCCGCGAGCAGGTCGTAGAGGCGATCGACATGCGAGGCGTGGTGCAGCACGTCGACCCGCCCCCGCGAGAGCAGCTCGGGCAGTTGCCACACCGTGTACGCCGCCAGCCGCTCTTCCGGCACGTTCCAGGTTTGCGTGAGCTGCTCGAGCGCGGGCAGGTCGGCGGTCTCGCCGATGAAGAGCGAAATCTCTTCGAAGCTCGAGTAACGCAGCAGGCCCTTGAGGAACTGCGCGTTGGCCACCGTCCGGCCGACCAGTGGTTGACCCGGCGTGGTCCAGGTTCCCGGCGCGGCCAACATTCCCAGTGTTCGCATGGCGGCGAACCCTAGCCGCGTTCGAAATCAAGAGTCGTCACGGACAGCTCGAGGCAGCCCACTGCTGCGCCAGATCCCGGGTGGCCGACGAGTCGGAGCCCAGCGTGCGGTACAGGGCGATCGAGGTCGAAGCCACACCCTGGTTCGTACCGCCGTAGCCCAGCAGCCCCACGAACGGAGCGTCGCCCTCCTGGGAAGGATTGAAGTCGACGAAGGGGTAGGTGCCGAAGCTGCCGGGGCTCGAATACCGCCGGGCGCTCGCGCACTGAGGGGTGAAATTCGCTCCGGGGCACTCAGTCCAGTTGCCGAGGTTGTAGTGCCACGCTTCGCCGTCATCGAGCAGCGGCGAGTACTCGATGGTCACGCCCTGACGCGCGACCTCGTCACCAAACAGCTCCGCCACCGTCGCGAGCGGGAGGATCTCACCGTGGATCAACTTCACGAGGAAAGGGGTGTAGTCGCCGGCGGTGTAACGCATCGCCCCTGCAGGTGACGGCGAGTTGCCTGCGCCCGAGGCAGGGAAGAAACCGCCGGGGCCGAACGGCGTGGGGCCCGGGCTCGCGAGCGGCGTCTGGAAGACTCCATGCACTTCCTTGAAGCGTTTGAAGAGCGCGCCCCAATCGCCCAGACCTGAGGCGTTCACCGCGGCGCGTGCTGCGACGAAGAGGTGCGCGCCGCTGTAGAAGAAGGTGCGAGGCGCGCTGCCGTTCGCGTTCTGGGCGAGGTTCACGTCGACGAGGTTGCTGATGCAGACGTCGGCATCGGTCGTCGAGCTGATGCAGGCGTGCTCGCGCTCGAGACCTGAGGTGAAGCTGAGCAACTGGCGCAGAGTCACGCTCGCCAGCCGGTTCGACGCGCTGAGCGAACCGAGCGTCGGCTTCCACGAAGTCCCAGAGCCAGCGGGCAAGAAATCCTGGATGGGGCTGTCGAGCGTGAGGGACCGCCCGGCGACCTTGCCCCCGCCAGGGTAGTTGCCTGGGTTGGTGATGACGTCGAGCACCACCGCGGCGGAAATCAACTTCGCGGTCGACGCCGACTGGAGCAGCGTCGTCTCGGTGACGGGCGCCTTCCCGGCGACGGCGCGGTAGGCACGGAACACGCGCCCGTCGGACTCGCGCCGCAGCTCGAGGTAGAAGCTCTCGGTGGCGGGAGCAGCAGCCAGCGTCGCGCTCATCTTCGCCTCGAGCTCAGCGGTGCACCTGACGCCGCCATCGCCGGGCGCGACGCCCGCATCGCTCACCACCACCTTCGGCTCAGTCACCGGCTCAGGCCTGCCGCAGCTCGAGCACACCAGCCCTGCGATGATCGCCACGCCCCAGCGCCTTGGAATCACGGTCATGAACTCTCCAACACGGCTCGGTGCATTTGGTTGCGGGCGATGAAAGTACTCCCTCGACTGCTCTGGTGAGGAACGGTGTGATGCGCCCCGTGACTGACAAGCGCCGCGAGAAGCTGTTGCCGGTGCCGCGCTGGCCCACCCGTGAAGAGGCGGCGCAGGCGCGGTGGTTTCAGCCCGTGCAGTTGGGCCCCGTGAACGCTGCGACGCGCACGTGGGTGCCCGCGATGGTGCCGTGGCGGTCGAACGAAGCGGGCGAAGCCACGGCCGAGGTGATCGCCTGGTACGAACGGTTCGCGCGCGGCCGCCCGGGTGTGTTGGTGGTCGAGGCCACCGGCATTCGCGAGGTGCCTTCAGGACCGCTGCTGCGCGCGGGTGATGATCGTTTCGTCGACGGGCTGTCTCGCCTGGTCGAGGCGGTCAAGCGCGCCAGTGGTGGTGAGACGAAGGTCTTCATTCAGCTGATCGACTTCCTGGCGATCAAGCGGAGGCCTCAGCGCAGTGCGTATCTCGCTCGTTTTCTCAACGTGACGCCCGAGCTGCGGGCTCTTCGGCCTGAGTTGGATGAAGCGGGGCTGCGCGCGTACCTCGACTCGCTCGACGACGACACGCTGGCGCGGCTGCTCCCGAAGCGGGAACTCGAGGCGCTGCGGTTCGGGTTGCGCGAGCGCGTGACCGACACGCAGTTGCCGCACATCGCTGCGCTGCCGAAGGTGCTGCCGGGGTTGTTCGCGCAGGCTGCTTCACGGTGCGCTCTCGCGGGCTTCGATGGCGTCGAGCTGCACTACGCGCACGCGTACACGATGGCTTCGTTTCTCTCTGCGTTGAACACTCGCGTGGATGGTTACGGTGGGGCGCGTGAGGCGCGGGTGCGGTTGCCGCTCGAGGTCTTCGCGGCCACTCGTGCCGCAGTGCCGGCTTCGTTCGCGGTCGGGTGCCGGTTTCTCGCGGATGAGATCGTCGAGGGCGGCAACCGGCCCGATGACGCGGCGTTCTTCGCGGTCGAGTTCGCCCGGGCCGGGATGGATTTTCTGTCGCTCTCGCGCGGCGGAAAGTTCGAAGACGCCAGGCAGCCGAAGGTCGGGGCGTCGGCGTATCCGTACACCGGCCCTTCAGGGCATGAGTGCATGCCGACCACCAAGCTCGCGGCTCCGTGGGGGCGGAATGTGGATGCGGTTGCCGAGGTGAAGCGAGCGTTGATGGAGGCCGGGTTCGCGACTCCCGTCGTCGCTTGCGGCGGGATCGCGACGTTGGATCAGGCAGAGGCGATTCTGGCGCTGGGGCAGGCGGATGTCGTTGCCAGCGCTCGGCAATCGCTCGCGGATCCCGACTGGATGCTCAAGCTTCGGCTTGGGCGCGGTGAGGAGATCAGGCGATGTCTGTTTACGAACTACTGCGAGGGGCTCGATCAGTCCCACCAGGCGGTGACGTGCCAGTTGTGGGATCGCGTGAAGGGTCTTGCGGATGATGCGACCGTGATGCGGGCCCCCGATCGGCGCCGGTTGTTGGCTCCTGATTGGGTTTGATGGTGGCCCCTCACCCCGACCCTCTCCCCGGCGGGGAGAGGGAGTGCAGTGAAATTAGTTGCGGATGAGCTCTGCCAGCTTGAAGGCGGCGAACTGGCTCAGGTTGTAGCGGTCACCCTGCGCGGCAGGCGTCGGGTCGCTCTTGCGTGAGCTCATCAGGCCTTTGACGACATCGAAGAGCTGGCTGCTGTTGCTGGCCTTCGAGCCGAGCCCGATGACCGAGCCGAGGCCGGTCTTGCTCAGCAGCGTGCCGGCCTTGCCGAGCAGACCGCCACCCAGGTTACCCACGAGCCCGCCGATGATTCCCTTGAGGCCGCCACCGTTGATCACGCTGTTCGCGATGCCGACGATCTTCGCAGCGCCCGCGATGAAGGGACCCACGCCCGGGATGAACGAAGCCAGCTTGCCCAGCGGCCCGTTGAGGATCTTGTTGGCGAACCCGACAGCCTTCTTCGCGAAGCTGCCAATCTTCTTGAACGCCTTGCCGATGCCTTTGAGGAGACCCATTTTGTAACTCCGGGAAAAAGTGGAACGTTAGGTGGTTATCGCCCGCCAGCCAGCGCGAGTTGCGCCCGGCGGGAACTTCAAAACATGAAGCGTTTCAGCTCTTTCCGCGAGGGCGCGACTTCTTCACCACCGCCTCGAGGTCGGGATTCGAGGCGGCGCTGAGCGCTTTTCCACCCGCATTACTCAGCTCGACCGCGTTCTTCTTCGACGCGTCGAAGCCGCTGGGGCCCTGGCCTGCTTTGATCGCCTCGACGCTGGCCTTCACGTTCGCTTCCAGCTCGGCGTTGGTCGGCGCGTGCACGCCCATCTTCTTCAGGTTTTCGTCGCTGACCACGAGGAACGCAGGCTCAACGCCGGGGTTGTTCAAGTAGTAGCCCACCGTGTTCACGAACTCGTCGAGCGTCATCTCGAGCTCGGCGGCCATCCTGGCCACGTTCGGGTCGGAAAGAATCTTCGCCCGCTGCTCGGCTGAGATCGGCGGGGGCGCGTCGAGGTTTTCCTGCTCGGTCGTATCGCTCATGTGGGCCTGGAGTATCGCTCAGTTCGATGCGCCGCTGTCGACCACTTCAGTCACTGGGGTAAGACAAGCCATGCTCACCACTGCGCTCGTGTTTTCGCTGGCCGCCTCGCCAGAGGTCGCCGTGCTCAGCTCCCGGGGCGACCTCGCCGAGCTGCGTTTTCAACCCGTGGGCACCCCCGAGTTGAGCGCGCCCGTCGCCCGCTTCACCCATGCCGAGGGGAGCGCCGTGAAGGGCTCGTTGCTGCCGCGCAGCCGGGTGGTGGTCGCGTCGGCCACCCTGCGCTCGGGCGGCGATCTTTCGTTCGCCAATTCGTTGATCAGGCTCGAGGCCGGCAAGGGCCCGCGCGTGCTCGCAGATCAGCTCGTCTACGGCTCGCGCCCGCTGATGACCGCAGAGGGCAGGGTGTTCGTCTCGCGCGGCGTGGCGGGCCTCGAGCCCATGGATGGCCGTGACGCGCTGCGGGTCGACGCGTTGACCATCGAAGAGATCGACCCCGTCAACGCCACGCGCCGGGTCGTCCATTCCAGCGCGGGCTACCTCCTGTTTCTCGCCGGCGCCTGGGGTCGCGAGCTGATCATCTACGAAGTGGCGCCCGTGGGAGCGCGGCTGATCAGCGTGCACGTCGACACCTTCGCGGTGCGTGAGTTGCTCCACACCATGGCGCCGCTCGCGCGTGACTTCGTGGTCGACGCGCCGCGCCACCGGGTGCTCTTCACGCAAGGTGCTGAAGCTCGCTGGTTCGTCGAGCAGGTCGATCTGCTCACCCTCGCTTCTTCGCGCCTGGCGGAAGGGGCCGAGGTCACCCTGATGCCCGCGGTGCTCGCTGATGGGCGGGTCCTGATCAACGGAGGAGCAGGCCTCTTTCTCGAGGGCGCTCCAGCCATTCCCGGGTTCTCACGGCTCGTCTTTCAGCAAAAGAACCTGATCGTCGGGTTGCACCTGCGTCCCAGCGAGTTTCCCCTGATCTTCGCGCTCAAAGACGGTGTGACGCAGGTGCTGATCGCGCCGCCCGACAGCCGGCTCGACGTGGCGGGGGTGATCCCGTGATCGGCGCGATCTCGTTGATCAGCGCGTTGAGCCTCGGCCAGTTCTGCCCGAGCTTCACGCTCAACAGCACCAACAACAACAACAACTGCGGCGTCTCGGCGGCCAACGGCACCAACCCCACCACCGCCCAGTGGCAGGGCATCTTTCAACTGGTCTCGCAGGGGCCCTCGGTGTGGGGCGGCGCGGGGCCGTCGGTGCCCGATCTCGGCCAGGGCTGCGGCAAGCCGATGCCCACGATGCAGGTCTCGGCGAAGTTTCCCTGCGAGGTGCTCAAGGCGATCGCCATGGTGGAGTCAGGGTGGCGGCAGTTCTGCGTGCCCACCACGCCCAGCGATCAAGTCGGCGGCGCCTCGCGCACCATCATCTCGTTCGACTGCGGCTACGGCATCGGCCAGGTCACCAGCGGCATGCACATCGGAGAAGCGCCGAACTTCGATCGCGCGCGCGTGGCCTCAGACCCCACCTACAACCTCGCCACCGGCACCCGCATTCTCGGTGAGAAGTGGCGCGCGACCCGCTGCGTGGGCGACAACCAGCCCTCGATCATCGAGCACTGGTACAGCGCCGTGTGGGCCTACAACGGGCTCGCGTACAGCAACAACCCGAACAACCCGAACTTCGACTCGAGCCGCGGCGTGTACCGGCCCTCAATGGGTGGCGCCGCGCCGTACCAGGAAAAGGTCTTCGGCTGGATGGAGTACCCGCCGTCGGCGGGCCAGTGGACCTCGGTCGCGCTCGCGTACCCGAAGCTCAGCGACATCGGCACCACTGGCAGCCCCAACACCTTGCCCGACCCCTCCTGCGCTTCGCCGGCCAGCTGCGCCTCGACCCGGGCCCTTCACGTGTCGGGTTGTTTCCAGATGAACGTGGATGCGGGCACCGGAGGCGGAGGCGGAGGCGGAGGCGGCGGCGGCGGCGGCGGAGGCGGAGGCGGAGGCGGAGGAACGGGCGGCGGCGGCGGTTCGACGAGGCCCGATGCGGGCTCGACCGACGCTGGCTCGACTGACGCCGGAGTGCGCGACGCGGGAATGGAACCGGCGCCGGTGACGCTGCAGCGGGCGGAGGAGACCATCGGCCCGCGCGCGGGTTGTGGCTGCGACAGCGCCCCCGGCCTGATGGCGCTGATCAGCCTCGTGCTCTTCCGGCGTCGCCGAGATCGCTGAAGACACTGGAAATACAGCTTGGAGCGCTCGCGGGTTCGCGCCTAGGTTCCGCGCGCTTTTCCCCTTCGGAGTCATCCATGCGCTTGCGTCTCTTGATCGTCTCGACTGCCCTCGTCGCGACCACCTCTTTTGCTGAAAAGGCCGCGGTGAACTTTCACCTCGACCCGATGGTGGGCACCGGGCTCGACCAGTCCATCCTGGTCACCGGCGCGTCGCTCAAGTTCGACGTCACGCTGCTGAAGTTCCTCGGGCCGGTCGCTCCCCAGGTCGAGTTCTTCGGCGCCTCGGCCGTGAACAACACCTACCTCGATCGGGGCGCGGTGTTCGGCGGCGGTATCGGCGCTCGCGTGCGCCTGTTCAATGACGAACAGGGCTTCCTCATCAACCCCGGCACCAAGCGCACCGGCAATCTGTGGGGCAATGGTTGGGTCGACGCGCACCTGACCCTCAATTCCGGAGGCTTCGGCGTCGGCTTCGACGTTGGCGCGGGCGCTGAGTTCTCGATCATCGAAGGCCTCTCCATCGGCCCCTTGGCGAAGTTCATGCTCCTGGGTCAGCGCCCGGCAGACACGGGGGCGCACGCGATGCTGCTGTTCGGTCTCTCCATCACCATCGGCGCGCCACAGACCACCCCCGCTGAGGCCGACTACGACGGAGACCGCATCAAGGGCGACGACGACAAGTGCGTCGACGAAGCGGAAGATCTCGACAAGTTCGAAGACACCGACGGCTGCCCCGAGAAGGACAACGACAAGGACGGCGTCGACGACGACAAGGACCAGTGCCGCGATCAGGCCGAAGACAAAGACGGCGTGGCCGATGAAGACGGGTGCCCTGAGGGCGACTCCGATGGCGACACCGTGACCGACGAGAAGGACAAGTGCCCGCTGGTGAAGGGCTCGGCCGACAACAACGGCTGCCCCGATGGCGACAAAGACGGTGACACCGTGCTCGACCGCCTCGATGCCTGCATCGACGTGAAGGGTGTGGTCGAGAACAAGGGCTGCCCCGACGCCGACGCCGATGGAGACGGCACCGTCGATCGCCTCGATGCCTGCAAGACCGAGAAGGGCGCTGCCAGCAACAAGGGCTGCCCGTACCCCGACACCGACAAGGACGGCACCGCCGACAACGTCGACAACTGCATCAACGAAGCGGGCCCGGTGGACAACCAGGGCTGCCCTGCCGCCAAGAAGCAGCTCGTGGTGATCGCCGCCGACAAGCTGGTGCTCAAGGACAAGGTCTCTTTCGACACGGGCAAGGCCACCATCCAGGCGCGCTCCAACACGCTGCTGGATCAGGTCGCCTCGATTCTCATTTCTCACCCTGAGATCGAAAGCGTGCAGGTCGAGGGGCACACCGACAACACCGGTGACCCCGTGTTCAACCGCACCCAGTCGGGCGATCGCGCGAAGTCGGTGGTCGATTACCTGGTGAAGAAGGGCGTGGCGGCCAACCGGCTCAAGCCCACGGGCTTCGGCGCCGATCGCCCGGCAGAAGACAACGCCACCGCGAAGGGCAAAGAAGCGAACCGCCGCGTGGAGTTCAACTTCCTGCCTCGCTGAGCACGTTCGCCACGAGGTTGTGAGGCAGCGCTCCGACTCTCGGTCTCCGCTTCGCTTCGAGCCTGTCTGGTGCAGCCGTCGCTGCACCAGCTTCGCTCGTGTCTTTCTGGTCGCTTCGCCTTGGCCAGTTCTCCGCTTCGCTTCGAGCCTGTCTGGTGCAGCTGTCGCTGCACCGGCTTCGCTCGTGTTTTTTTGTCCGCGATCCCGGTAGAAGGGCCCTGTTCGGCCGGCCTCGTTCGACCTGGAAGCACCCTTCAATGACCAATCAGCTGCGTGTTCTCTTCCTCGGCGTCGCGTGTTGCGCGGCGTTCACGGCATGTCCCAATCCTCGCGCGGTGTGCGGCAACGCGCTCGTCGAGACCGGCGAGGCCTGCGACGACGGCAACACCGCCTCGGGCGACGGCTGCGAGGCTGACTGTCTGAATGAGACGGCCACCGGTGGTGACGGCGGCGCGATGGGCGGCGGAACCGGCGGCGGCGTGACCGGCGGCGGTACGGGCGGCGGCGTGACGGGCGGCGGCGCGGGCGGCGGCGTGACGGGCGGCGGCTCGGGCGGTGGCGGCGGCATGGTGGTGCAGATGTGCAACAACGGCATCCCCGAGGGCACCGAAGAGTGCGACGACATGAACATGACGCCGGGCGACGGCTGCGAGAACGACTGCACGCTCACGCCCCGCTGCGGCAACGGTAAACGAGAAGGCACCGAGAGCTGCGACGACGGCAACCTCGTCGGCGGCGACGGCTGCGAGGCCGACTGCATGTCGTTCACCAACACCGCCACCGTCAAGGGCTGCGTGGGCATCAACCAGCGCGTGCCGTTGATCGGCCAGAGCTGCTCGGTCACCGCCGGAGACACCGGCCGCTTGATCACCGGCGTCATCCTCACCGACGGCGTCACCTTCGTCGGCGGCCAGGTGATGATCGACTCTGCCGGCGCCATCACCTGCGCTGCGTGCGATTGCTCGACCGTGACGGGCGCAGCGTCGGCCACCCAATTGCTGTGCCCCCAGGCGATCGTCTCGCCCGGCCTCATCAACGCGCACGACCACATCAGCTTCCAGGCGAGCCCCCAGATGCGCACCGCTGAGCGTTACGAGCACCGTCACGACTGGCGTACCGGCAACGGCGGCCACACCCGCATCGCGTCGGGCATGAGCAACATCGCCACGCAGATTCGCTGGGCTGAGCTGCGCCAGGTGATGTCGGGCACCACCACCATCGTGGGCGCCACCTACAGCAGCACCGGTAACCCCGGCATGCTGCGCAACCTCGACGCGAGCGCCGCGGGCCAGCTGGGCGCCATCGCTGGCAGCACCGGCGTCGACTCCGACACGTTCCCGCTGGGCGACACCGCAGGCGTCGAGCTCACCACGGGCTGTGGCTACCCCTCGGTGCCGACCAGCGCCCCGGGCACCACCGCGTATCTGCCGCACGTCGCCGAAGGCATCGAGCCGAGCGCGCGAAACGAGTTCGTGTGTCTGACCCAGACCAACAACGGCATTCTGTCGAACCGTACGGCCCTGGTGCACGGCGTC
The DNA here is from genome assembly GCA_043773025.1 of Archangium sp. Taxonomy (GTDB): domain Bacteria; phylum Myxococcota; class Myxococcia; order Myxococcales; family Myxococcaceae; genus Archangium_A. Next base: position 3,400 of record JAYVFP010000220.1, on the reverse strand, counting down.
GGTCTGAACGCGCGCGACATCGCGCTGGTGGCGCAGAACGGCTCGTCGCTGGTGTGGTCGCCCCGCTCGAACATCTCGTTGTACGGCGACACGGCGGCCATTCCGCTCTACCAGCGGCTGGGCGTGAACATCGCGCTGGGCACCGACTGGACGATCTCAGGCTCGATGAACCTGCTGCGCGAGCTGCAATGCGCCGACACCCTGAACCGCGACTACTTCAACAACGCTCTGTCCGATGAAGCGCTCTGGCGCCTCGTGACCGCCGGTGGCGCCGAGGCCACCCTGACCGCTCCCAGCATCGGCCGCATCGCGACCGGCAAGCTGGGTGACCTCGCGATCTACAAGCGCCGGCCCGGTTCGTTCTACCGCTCCGTCATCGACGCCCAACCGCAAGACGTGGTCGCCACCATTCGCGCGGGCAAGGTGCTCTACGGCGATCGTTCGATCGTCGCGGCCTTCGACCCCACGAGCATGTGCGACACCTTCGACGTGTGTGGCACGCCCAAGGCTGCCTGCATCAGGGCCGAGTTCCCCGCGCTCACCATGGGCACCAACGCCGCCAACACGTACTCGCTGCTCCAGATGGCGAACACGAACACCTACCCGCTCTTCTATTGCAACGGCGCGACGCCGCAGAACGAGCCCACCTGCCTGCCCGAGCGCGACTCGACTGGCCCCCGGGGCACCAACAGCAAGCTCGGCTCGACCACCTACACGGTGGCCAGCGCAGACCTCGACAAGGACGGCATCGCCAACGCGACCGACAACTGCCCCATGGTCTTCAACCCCGTGCGCCCGATGGATTCGATGGTTCAGGCCGACGCAGATGCAGACCTGGTGGGCGACGTCTGCGACCCGTGCCCGCTCAACGCGAACACCACCACCTGCACCGCCTTCGACCCCAGCGACCGTGACGGTGACACCATCGCGAACGCGGTCGACAACTGCCCGAACGTCGCCAACCTGAACCAGCTCGATGGTGACGGCGACCTGAAGGGTGACGTCTGCGATGCCTGCCCCGCGAACAGCAACCCGGGCACGGCCGCGTGTCCCTCCACCATCTACGCCATCAAGCGAGGCCTGACGCCCGCGGGTGAAGCCGTCTCGCTCACCAACGCGCTCGTCACCGCGGTGGGCAGCACGGGCTACTTCCTCCAGGTGGCGCCCAGTGAGGCCGGGTACGACGGCGGTGATTACTCCGGCATCTTCGCCTACGCGCCGGCTTCCGGCCTGAACGTGGGCGATCGAATCAACATCGCCTCGGCCAGGCCCTCCACTTTCTTCGGCCAGATTCAGCTCACCGGTTCGCTTGGCGCGCTCGATGGCGGCGTGATCGTCGCCTCGATGGCCAACCCGCTCCCGCCCGCTGAAGTGGTGCTCGCCGCTGACGTGGCCACCGATGGTGGGCGCGCGACCGCGCTCGAGGGTGTGCTGGTTCGCATCAACAACGCCGTGGTGACCGATCTCGCACCCGCTCCGGGCCCGGTCGACACCGCACCCACCAACGAGTTCGTCATCGACGGCACGCTGCGGGTCAACGACTACCTCTACCTGGTCGTGCCGTTTCCCACGATGAACCAGAGCTACCTCTCGCTGAGCGGCGTGCTCGACTTCCGCAACGGGAACACCAAGCTCGAGCCGCGCTTCGCCCAGGACATCGTCTCGGGCCCGCCTGCGCTCAGTGCTCTGAGCCCCGCGTTGGTCTACGTGCGCGAAGATGCGGGCGTGACCCTGCCGACCCCGCTGCTCGCCCGTTTGTCGAACGGTGCCTTCGGCGACACCGCCATCACGGTCACCTCTTCGGGCGCTCAAGTGGTGGTGGGTGATGGGGGCCTCGTCATCGTGCCCAACGGTGGGCTGTTCGCTGAAGTGCCGCTGTTCGGCGTGGCCTCGACCGATGGTGGCACCGTCACCCTCACCGCCACGATGGGCGCCGACTCGCGAACCGCGCAGGTGCGCGTGCTTGGGCCCAACGACGTGCCCCGCCTGGTCTCGATCGATCCGCTCACCGCCTCGGTCATCGCGGGCGGGTTGCAGACCTTCACGGTGCGCCTCGACCTACCGGCAGCGGGCTCGACGACGGTCACCGTGTCACTGGTACCCAACACCTTCGGTACCGCCCCCATCACGGTCACCATTCTTCCCGATGCGACGAGCGCCTCCTTCGATGCGCAGATCGCCCCGATGGCCATGGGCACGGGCACGGTCACCGCCTCGCTCAATGGCGACATGTTCTCGTCGGTGATCACCGTGCAGCAGGTTCCCACCACGGCGTACCCGGTCATCTCGGAGTTCTCTTCGCGTGGCGCCACCAGCGCGTTCGACGAGTTCATCGAGATCTACAACCCCACCTTCGCCGACATCGACCTGAACCAGTGGCGCTTGCAGACCAAGTCGGCGACCGCCACCACCTGGGTGGATCGGGTGCTGTTCGGCGCGGGTGCGGTGCTGGATAGCAAGGGCTACGTGCTGGCGGCCAACTCGGGCTACGTCAGCCCGGCCAGCGGGCCTGCGGCTGACTTCGCGTGGCTTCTCCCTACCAACGGCCTGGGTGACACGGGCGCCATTCGCCTCGTGCGGCCTGATGGCTCGGTGGCCGATGCCGTGGGCTTCGGGCCGACGGCGGTTCAGGGTGAAGGCACGCCGCTCCCGGCGCACCCGGGCTCGATGGCAGGAACACGCTCGTTCGAGCGCAAGGCGCTGCCCGGGTCGACCGAAGCGAGCATGACGGGCACGGGCGCTGACGCGTTGCTGGGCAATGGTCACGACAGCGCCAACAACGCGACGGACTTCTACCTGCGCACCACCAGCACGCGCGATCCGCAGAACCGGTCTTCACCGACCGAATGAGCGATGAGTACCAGCGCCGGCGGGGGCCGTGGATGGCCCTCGTCGCGCTGCTCGCGGTGCTCGGTTTCGGTGCCTGGCTGCGCGGTGAAGTGATCGACGATTCGAAGGCCTTCGCGGCCTTCTGCAGCGCCACCCACGTCGGCGAGACGTGGGAGCACGTGCAGGAGCGCGCCGCCACGCACGGGTGGGGCTTCGTGCGGCAAAGCCCGCAGGGCAGACCCACCGAAGAGTGGTTGTGCCAGGTGGAGCTGTGGTGGAGCTACCGGGCGGGCTGCGTGGTGACGGTGGCCAGGGGCCGGGTCATCGACACGAAGTTCGCTGAGCTGCCCTGAAGCAGACCGTTCGCATCGAGCGGGTTGGCGGAAATAGGAAATGACTCCAATCACCGGTCTCCCCGAGCGCAGTCGAGGGGTCACTTACCGCTCGAAGCCGAGGTAATCCCTCGACTCCGCTCGGGATGAACGGTGAGCGCTCCTTATTTCGATCAACCCTGCGAGCGCAGTCGAGATGCCACCTGCCGCGCGAGCAAAGGTAATCCCTCGACTTCGCT
>JAYVFP010000219.1:0-10713 GCA_043773025.1 Archangium sp. | reverse complement strand
TCGAGGGATTACCTCGCCTTCGGGCGGTAAGTGCCCCCTCGACTGCGCTCGGGGAGACCGGTGATTGGAGTCATTTCTATTTCGGCCAACCCTGTGAGAGGAGTCGCGGCACCTATTTCAACAGTCTCCCGAAGGGAGAGATCACCGGTTGATCACGAACGCGCACGCTGAATCGAGCTGCACGGTGGTGCCGTCGAGCGCGTCGAGCAGCGCGTCTGAGAACGAGAGCTCTTCGCGCATCACCTGATCGATCTTCTGCGTGGGCACGCCCTGGTGCTGCAGGGAGAGCTTGATGCGCAGCATCGACAGGTCGCGCTCGTCTTCGATCGCTTCGCGCGCGGTGTCCTTCATCGCCTCGAGCTGCTTCCGGGCTGAGTCCAGCGCCGCTTTCGCGGCCTCGTCGACGAAGGTCTGCAGCTCAGGGAACGCAGGCCCCACTTCGTTGGGCTTGAGTGAACGCCCGTCGACCTCTCGCAGAATCGGGAGCAGCGACGGCTCGACCTTCGCCTTGCCCAACGGCTGCAGCGAGACCGCGACCTGAATCAACGTGGTGTTCAGGAAACGCGAGAGCTGACGCGACGGCACGCGGGCGCCGGGCGCGGTGTCACTGGGCTCGGCGGGCGTCACGTGGAAGAGGAACTCGATGCCCTTGCTCTTGATGGGCTGCTTCACTTCGAGGAAGCGGGCGCCGTTGCGGCCGTACGGGCCATCGCGCAGGAAGCCGAAGAGCGCCTCGACCAGCGGGTGACCCGTGGCGAAGTATTCGATCTCTTCCTGCTCGACCGCGGTGTCGCGCCAGAACGTGCCGAGCACCGTGCGCTCTTCAGTGATGTCGTAGCCGGGCAGCGCCTCGACGTTGAGCGTCTGGCCGAAGTGGAAGCCGCACTGAAAGGCGTCGACCTCTTGATCCTGATCGACCTTGATGCCGATGCGGTCGGCGAGCTCGGTGATGGTCTCTTCGAGCCGCTCATCGAGATCGCGCGCGATCGACCAGAGCCCGTCTTCGAGCGACTCGTCTTCGTCGGCGTCCATACCGGTGCGCTCGTGCGAACGCTGAACCAGCTCCTTCACTTCGATCTTGTCGAAGCTGCGCAGGTCGAGGAGCGGATCGTACGCGCGCTTGACCTGCTCACGCGCGAGCTTCACCTTGTCCGCCAGATCCTTCACGTAGGCCGCGCGGCCCTTCGTGTCGGCCAACGCGAGCTCGGTCAACCGGGGCTCGACCTCTTCCAGCACCGCGTCGAGACCACCGACCGTTTCGCCGAAGACGCCCACCGCGTCACGCAACACGGCGAGCACGTCGGCGCTGAAGGTACCCGGCGCTTCGAACACGTGAATGTCGACCGACTGCGTCTGGCCGATGCGATCGAGACGGCCGATGCGCTGCTCCATCGTGGAGGGCGACCAGGGCAAGTCGTAATTCACCAGGTGGTGCGAGAACTGGAAGTTGCGGCCTTCGCCGCCGACTTCGGTCGAGAGCAACACGCGCGGACCGTCGGGATCTCGGAAGCGCGCCACCTGCCGGTCACGTTCGGCCAGCGCGAGTTCACCGTGGTACGCGAGCGCCTCGACCTGCTCGAGCCGAAGCTTCGACTGCAGGCTCTCGAGCGTGTCACGCGCTTCGGTGAAGACGAGCACCTTGGCGAGGGGCTCCTTTGCCCAGATGCCACGCAGCACTTTCACGAACGCGCCGAACTTGGAGTCCTTGTCCGGCAAGGTCAGCTTCATGCCGGCCAGCGCGCGGTTGTCACGCAAGGCAGAGAGGAAGGCCGCGGGTGAAGACTCGAGGCGGCGCACCAGGTTGGCCAGCGCCGCACCACGCACCGTGCCGTCTTTGGCCAACTGGGTGAGCGCCGCGTCACGCGCGTCGAGCTCGTCCTTCGCGATCGCCACCTGATGCACGTGCAGCTTGCGGGCAGAGAAACCACCCACCGTCGCGCGCCGGTTGCGAATGAGGCGATCCGACAACGAGTACGTCTCGGCGAGGTGCAGCAACATCTCGTCGCCGTCTTCGATTTCCTGCAGCGCCTCGTCTTCAGGGAACTTCTTCGCGAGCTCCTTGACCGAGGCCCTGGTCGACTTGCCGGCCATCAGCGCGCGCAGCGCGTTCGACAATTCTTCCTGCCGCGCCAGCCGCGCTTCGAATTCGCTGGCCGTCGGCGCGGTGAGCGGATCGATGAGCGAGAGCAGCGCCTGGTACTCCGCCGGGTCGAGCTGCATCGGCGTCGCCGTGAGCAGCAGCAGGCCCCACGAGTTGCGCGCCAGCGCCTGCGCCGCTTCGTAGGCCTTCTCGCCCTTGAGGTGGTGCGCCTCGTCGATGATCACCAGATCCCAGTGCGCCGACGGGTCGCCCGCTTCCTTGCGGTACTGCTCGCTGCGCTGGAGCAGCTCGAGGCTGGTCACGATGAAGTTGAAGCGCGACCACGGAGAGACGGTCGGCTGCTCGTCGAGCGACTGCTCGTAGCGGTCCGTGTCCATCAAGGTGAACAGGTGATTGAACTTGTGGAAGAGCTCGACCAGCCACTGCACGGTGAGATGACTGGGCGCGACGACCAGCACGCGGCGGCCCAGACCCGCGAGGCGCAGCGCCGAGAAGATCATGCCCGCTTCGATGGTCTTGCCCAGGCCCACTTCATCGGCGAGCACGAAGCGCGGCCGGTGCGACGACAACACGCGCTGCACCACGCCCACCTGGTGCGGCTTGACCATCACGCGCGAGGCGAGCAGCGCACCCAGGGCGTCGTTGCGGCGTTCGTCATCGAGCTGCAACGCCGAGCGACGCAGCAGGAAGTTCTTCGCGTCAGCCGCGCGGCCTTCTTTGAGCATCGTCAGGAGATCGGGCTTGGGCGGCAGCGCCCTGAACTCAGTCTCGGGGTACTCGGCTTCTTTGCCGTCTTCGAACTTGATGGTGTAGCGGCGCAGCCCGCGGCCACCCTCTTCTTCGCGAAGGATGACGCCGGTCTTGCCCTTGAACGTCTTGATGAGCTGACCGGGCTCGAGCACCGACGGCTGCAACGCGCCGCCACGAGTGGAGACCGTGAGGGGTTCGCCATTCTCGCGGCCGGGGAACATCACCACCGCGCGCGCGCCACCTTCCTCGATCGACACGAGGTGGCCGACGCCCCATTCCGGCTGGGGCAGGTACTTCACCTTCATTCCGACGATGAACGAACTCATGAACGTCGGCGGCGTATAGCGGGCAGCGCCCCCGAGCGCATTGATTCGTTGCGGGCGAAGTCCTTTCAAACCCACGAAAGGCCTGCCCTTTTCAGCGCGGAGGGGCAGAAAGCGGCCCATCGACCGCTTCACATGTCGAAGCCGAGCCCCACCTTGACCCACGGGTAGCCGACTTCAGCGCGGAAGGAGACCTTGTCGCTGAACTTGTACATGAGGCCCACGTTGCCGATGGGCGAGGCAGTGACTGCGCCGCGGCAATAGATGCTGCCCACGTTGCAGAGGTACGGCACGAAGTTGATCTCGAGCACCACGCCGACCTTCGCGTAGGCAGAGAACTTCTGGGTGAAATGGAACTGCCACATCACCTCCACCGGGATGCCGAGGATTGGGTAGAAACGAGTGCCCACCGCGCCGCTCAGATCCAAACCGAACTCGATGCTGAACGAGTCGTTGACCGAGGGGAGGAACCCGTCGTGAAGAATCGGAATGAGGTAGCGGCCGCTCACGCCGAAGGGGAAGCCGTAATAGAAATAGCCGTACGGCAACCCGAGGAAGATCGAGAGCATCTGCGAGCGGAGTTGCGGTGAACGATCGAGCAACGCGCCCGAGCGGCGCCAGGTGCTCTCGGTCGGCGTGTCGGAGCCCCCGGCAGGCGCGTCGTCGGCCAGCACGGGCGTCGCAAGCAGAGCTACAGCCATCAAGATGATTTTCGCGGAACGTCGCATGAAGCCTCCATTGGAAAACTGCGATGGCACAATACGGAACAGCACCTGAAGGAGCGGAAAAAAATGTCGAGACGTCACGTCTTCGTAGCGGGAGCCACAGGTGCGGTGGGCCAATCGCTGCTCGAGTTGGCGACGAAACGTCAAGTCGACGTGCTCGCTCATGCACGGCCGAAAAGCGCGGGCCGGTTGGGTGCTCGCCCCGTCGCGGCCATCGAACTTTCCGACCCCAGGCTGGCCGACACGCTGCGCGGCTGCACCACCGTGGTGCAGTTGATCGGCACCATGCGAAAACGGTTCGCGTCGGGTGACACGTACGAGTCGAGTGACATCGGCACGACGCGGCAGCTGGTCGACGCAGCGAAGGCGAGCGGCACGGTCGATCACCTGGTGCTGCTCTCGAGCGTGGGCGCTGGCAGCCCGCGGGGTGCGTACTTGAAAGCCAAAGCCGAGGCCGAGCGCATCGTGACCTCGAGCGGAATTCCGTACACGATCTTCCGGCCCTCGGCGTTCGCCGATCGTGAAGGCGTGTTCATTCCCGGCATGGGCGCGCTCACGAAGCTGCTGGGCCTCAAGAAGTATCAGCCGATCAAGTTGGCCGAGCTCGCGTCGGCGATCCTGTTCGCGGCCACCGAACGTGCACCCCTCGGTGTGGCCCTCGAGGGCGCTCCGCTGTGGGACCTGGTCGAGAAGGCACCGCGAGGATGAAGCGCGTGCTCATCAGCGCCTGTCTGCTGGGTGAGCGGGTGCGCTTCGACGGTCAGGACAAGGGCTCGAAGAACGAAGTCCTGGCGCGCTGGTCATCTGAAGGCCGCGTGGTGAAGGTGTGCCCCGAGGTCGCGGGTGGGCTGGCGGTGCCGAGGCCTCCTGCCGAACGACAACCCGATGGCCGCGTGCTCACCGACACCGGGCTCGACGTGAGCGTGGCCTTCACCCGCGGGGCGGCCGAAGCGCTGCGGCTGGTGCGCGAACATCAGCTCGAAGTGGCGGTGCTCAAAGAAGGCAGCCCTTCATGCGGGACCGGGTTCATCTACGACGGCTCGTTCAGCAAGACGAAGCTGCCGGGCGAGGTCGGGGAGACCACGCGCGTGCTGCAGGAAAACGGCGTGCGCGTCTTCAGCGAGCTGCAGTGGGCCGAAGCCGACGCGTTCATTTCGGCAGGTGATTGACCACGCGGCCGACGACGCCGCCCTTCTCGAGCGCCAGTGAGATGAACGTCGCTTCTGCGTGACTGCCTTCGAAGGCGATGGCCGGCAGCTTCGCCATTCGTTTCTTCGCCTCGGCTTCAGGAACGCCGAGCCCCTTCACCAACAGCGTGAGCACCTGCGGCACCTTCTTCGGATCGTCGACCCAGACCTCGGCGCGGCCCGACTGCGTGATGATCGACTTGCGCAGACCCTGTGCAGGCAGCCCCGCCCCGCCCGTCTCGAAGCCATGACCGCAAGCGCAACTGAAGCGCTCGAACCATTTGAGCTGACCTTCGGCGAGCGACTGCCCGACCTCCAGGAAGCCGGCTTTCTGGCAGGTCGCACATTTCGAGGGGATGCGTGCAGTGGAGACCACGCCTCACCTCACCATAAATGAGAACGGAAACGGAGCATCCGCGCTCCCTCTCTCTGGTGGGCTGAGCTCTCGGGGGCCCCCCTCGGGTGGACTGCGGCATACCCGTTGCTCTGGATGCCGTTTCGGAGGTGGGCGATGGATGGTGACTGGTTGACGAATCTGGAAGGCAGCGGCCCGAGCGCCGCTGAAGAAGCGAAACGACGGCTGCTGCGATTGGGCGCACGGGCGCTGAGCAATGCCGAGCTCATCGGCGTGCTGCTGGGGGGCGAAGAACTCACCCGGGCGGCGAGCCTGGTCGACCAGGGGTTGAAGGCCCTGCTGACCGAGTCGCCTGAAGCGTTGATCGATTTCCGAAAGCTCACGCCCGAAGAAGCGTCGCGCGTACTGGCCGCAGGTGAGCTCGCTCGCCGGCTGCACGCCGCGGTGGAAGAGCGGCCCCGGCTGCAGACGCCGCAAGGCATTTACGAGTGGGCACGCAAGCAACTGGTGGGCGCGCGGCGAGAAGAGTTCCACGTGCTGTGCCTCAACAGCCGAAACGTGCTGCTGCGGCATGCCTGCGTGGCGGTGGGGAGCATCGATCAGTGTCACGTCGACCCCAGGGAAGTGCTGGCCCCGGCGATCACCTCGCGGGCGACGGGGATCGTGCTGATCCACAACCACCCGTCTGGCGACCCGGAGCCGTCGGTGCAGGACGTGGCGTTGACCCGCCAACTCAGAGAAGGCGCGCGCTTGTTGTGCCTGCGCCTGCTCGATCACATCGTGGTGGGCGAGACAGGCTTCGTCTCGATGCTCGCCCGCGGCCTCATCAAAGGCGACGAGCCGGGGTTCTCTGCTCGCCTGCAATCACCATGAGGGTTGACGCCCGAGCGGAGGACAGACCATATGCGCGCCGTGTCAGCAGACCTGCCGTACTTCAGTGAGATGCAGGCAGGGCTCAAGAAGCACTTCGGGCTCGATTCGTTTCGTCACGGCCAGGCCGAGGTGATTTCCAACGTCATCTCGGGGCGCAACGCGGTGGTGGTGATGCCCACCGGCGCCGGCAAGTCGCTGTGCTACCAGCTGCCCGCGATGTTGCTCGATGGCGTGACGGTGGTGGTCTCGCCGTTGATCGCGCTGATGCAGGATCAGGTCGACTCGCTCCAGGCGCGTGGCATCGCGGCGACGTACATCAACTCGACGCTCGGTGACTCCGAGCGGGCCAATCGCCAGCAGCGCATGCGGCAGGGTGAATACAAGCTCGTCTACGTGGCGCCCGAGCGCTTCCGCAGCGAGGGGTTCATCAACGCGCTGCTCGAAGCCCGGCTCGCGCTCTACGCCATCGACGAGGCGCACTGCATCTCTCAGTGGGGTCACGACTTTCGGCCCGACTACGCGATGTTGGGCCAGGTGCGAAAACGCCTGCGGCCGCCGCGTACGGTCGCGCTCACTGCCACCGCCACGCCTGAAGTGCGCGACGACATCGTGCGCGTGTTGCTGATGAAGGACCCGCAGGTGTCGGTGGCGGGGTTCGATCGCCCGAACCTCTTTCTCGAGGTGGCCACGGTCACGGGCGATGCCGACAAACGCGCGCTGTGTACGTCGCTGGCTGAAGAAGGCAGCGGCGTCATCTACTGCTCGACGCGCAAGCAGGCCGAGGTCATCCACGAACACCTGGTGAAGGAAGACGTGCCCGCGGTGCTCTACCACGCAGGCATGGAAGACGACGCGCGGCGCAAGGCCCAGGAAGCCTTCATGGCGAAGCCGAACTCGGTGGCGGTGGCCACCAACGCGTTCGGCATGGGCATCGACAAGCCCGACATCCGCTTCGTGGCGCACGCCGGCATTCCGAAGGCGGTCGAGGCCTACTACCAGGAGATCGGCCGCGCCGGCCGCGATGGGCAGCCCAGCCGCGCGGTGCTGCTGTTCAACCACGCCGACGTGTTCACGCAGGAGCGGTTGATTCAGGGCAACCACCCGCCCGAGACGCTGTTCGTCGATCTGTGGAACGTGCTGCGCAACATGGACACCTTCGATCGCGGCGTGCACCTGCTGGCGGGTCAAGTCGGCGGGTCGGAGTTCGAGGTCTCGGCGGCGCTGAAGATCCTCGAGCGGCAAGGCGCCGTGTCTCGCGCAGGCCGCGGTGAAGGCCGCTACGGAATCACCGTGCAGCCGTCGGGCATGTTGCACCAGCCCCGAAGCGCTGAAGCGAAGGCGCTGCTCGACGCGCTCAACTCAGGCGCCTCTCCGGGCGTGAAGCAGACGATGGAGCTGTACCTGCTCTCGCGCAAGTGTGGCCTCGATGAGGAGCGGGTGCGGCATGCGCTCACGTTGCTCGAGCGCAGCGCGATCGTGACGGTGCAGCGGCCGTTCTCTGGGCGTGCGATCAGCGTGCTCAAACACGACTCGTGGAGTCAGCTCGGGGTCGACCTGAGCCGGCTGCGTGAACAGGAGCGCAACGCGCTGCTGCTGCTCAAGCGCATGACGGACTACGCGTACACCAAGCGGTGCCGCCGCGCGTTCGTGCTGCGGTACTTCGGTGAAGAGGTGCCGTTCAGCCAGTCGTGCGGCTCGTGTGACGTGTGCGTGGGGCCGAAGTTGATCGCGCGGCCTGCAAAGACGGCCAGCGCGGTGAGCAACGTGCGAGCGCTGCCGGAGAAGTATTCGATGCTCGCGGCGGAGGAGCTGAAACGGTGGCGGAGGGAGCTGTCTGCGGATCTCGGCGTGCCGTCGTTCATCATCTTCAACGACGCGACGCTGTTCGCGCTGGCTGCGGCGTTGCCGACCACGAAGGAAGAGTTCCTCGCGGTGAAGGGGACGGGCGAGTCGCGCTGGGAACGGTTCGGTCCGCGCATCTCGCAGATTTGCTTGATGGCGCGCGCGTCGGGTGATGAGCCGCAGGTGGCCGCGTTCATTCCGCGAAGACGAGCCCGCCGCTAATCACGAAAAGCAGCGCAGACCGGTCATCCCGAGAGCAGTCGAGGGATTACTTCTGCCTCGCGCGGCAAGTGGCAACTCGACTGCGCTCGCAGGGTTGATCGAAATAAGGAGCGCTCACCGTTCATCCCGAGCGAAGTCGAGGGATTACCTCGGCTTCGAGCGGAAAGTGGCATCTCGACTGCGCTCGATGCGAACGGTGGGGGCGTGCAGTCACGACGGTCCATCCCCCCCGAGCGCGGGGGCCTTCGCGAGCTTCGTGCCCCACGCCGCCAATCAGCGCTTCTTGAACTCGACGCGACGGTTGGTCGCCCACGCGGCTTCACCGCTGCCGTTCGACGCCGGCTTGTTCTCACCGTAGCCGACAGTGTCCAGCGCGCCGCCCGAGACGCCGAGGTCGACCAGGTACTTACGCACCGAGGCCGCACGCTTCTGCGAGAGCACCATGTTGAACTCGTCGGTGCCGCGCTCGTCGGCGTGGCCCTCGAGAGTGAAGCGCAGGCTGCCCTTCTTGATGCAGTCCGCGTACGACGCGAGCGCCGACTGCACGGTGCTGTTCAAGTTGTACTCGTTGAAGTCGAAACGAACCGGCTCGAACGTGCACGCGGTGCTCACGTTGCTGGTGACGCACTTGCCGTTGGTGCAGCCCTGACCTGAGGGGCAGTCATCGTTGGCGCTGCACTCGGGCTTGCTCTCGGTGGCGACCGCGCACTTGCCCTGCTTGCACTTCTTGCCTTCGCCACAGCCCGTGTCGTTGGTGCACTCCGGCTTGGGCACGCACTTGTTGGCGTCGCACACGAAGCCTTCTTTGCAGTTCGCGTTGGTCGCGCACTCCTGGCACTGGCCCTGAACGCAGACCTCGCCTTTGTCCTTGCAGTGGTCGTCGCTCTCGCACTTCGGGTACGTGGGGGGACAACCGGCCAGGGCGAGCAACGCCGCTGACATTCCGAGGATTCTAAGGGTCTTGACCATGATTCCGGCCTCCGTGGCGGTGTGCGTCAACCGGTCCCCCTTACCTGCCATTCCGTGGTGCCTCAAGGCGAAAGCCTTGATCCCCATGACGAATCCGCGTGCGAGGGTGCTGGCACACCTCTTCCAAGGCACCCCAGCACCCGCGTCGGAAGCGCGGCAGAATAGCCACACCACCCTGAAACGAGTCTGGAGCACCCCATGCCGGCCACTGTCCTCGTCGTCGATGATGAACGGAACATTTTGCTGACGCTGAGTCAGGCGCTGCAGCTCGAGGGCTACCACGTGGAGCTCGCCTCGGGCGCGAAGGTGGCGCTCGACGTGCTCGGCGCGCGGCCGGTCGACGCGGTGTTGATGGACGTGAAGATGCCCGACATGGATGGGCTGACCGCCTTGACGAAGATGCGGGAGCTCAAGAAAGAGCTGCCGGTGATCATGATGTCTGGCCACGGCACCATCGAGACCGCGGTCAAGGCGACGCAGCTGGGCGCGCGCGACTTCCTGGAGAAACCGATTTCGCGTGACCGCATGCTGCTCGCGCTCAAGAACGCGCTGGAGCACCAGAAGGTGGTGGAGGAGCTGCAGACGCTCCGCGCCGAGGTCGGCCGCTTCGACATGGTGGGCCAGGGCGCCGCGATGCAGCGCATCTACGCGCTCATTCAGCGGGCCGCGCCGTCTGAGGGCCGGGTGCTCATCACCGGCGAGAACGGCAGCGGCAAAGAACTCATCGCGCGCGCCATTCATCAACACAGCAAGCGGAAGACGGGCCCGTTCGTGAAGCTCAACTGCGCAGCCGTGCCGCACGAGCTCATCGAGTCGGAGCTGTTTGGTCACGAGAAGGGTTCGTTCACCGGCGCGGTCAGCGCGCGGCGCGGCAAGTTCGAGCTGGCCGATGGCGGCACGCTGTTTCTCGACGAAGTCGGCGAGTTGTCGCTGGCGGTGCAGGCCAAGCTGCTGCGCGTGTTGCAGGGCGGGCAGTTGCAGCGCCTTGGGTCGGACCGCGAACACAAGGTCGATGTGCGTGTGATCGCCGCCACCAACCGCGACCTTGCCGAGGCGGTGCGTAGCGGGCATTACCGGGCCGATTTTTATCACCGTGTCAGTGTCTTCCCGCTGGTGGTGCCGCCGCTGCGCGAACGGGGCCATGACGTGTTGCTGCTGGCCGGCAACTTTCTGGAGCAGAACCGCTCGCGCCTCGGGCTCAGAAGCCTTCGGCTGGACGCCAGCGCGAAGGCCGCGATATTGGCGCATGACTGGCCCGGCAATGTGCGAGAACTCGAGCATGCGGTCGCGCGCGGGGCGCTCAAAGCCTTGTCCGGTATGGCAACCCGGCCGCGCATCGTCAGTCTGACGGCGGCCCATCTCGACC
>JAYVFP010000218.1:0-3639 GCA_043773025.1 Archangium sp. | reverse complement strand
GAGGCGGAAGTGCTCCTTCGACTTCGCTCAGGAGGACCGGTTGTTCTTCGGAAAGAAATCAAAGGTGAAGCCGGTCCCCTGCTCGGGAGGACCGGTGTGACTCGGGTCAGGTCGTCTCGAGGGGAACGCTCAGGCCGGGCTGGGTGCCTTCATCGAGCTCAGGCTCGAGCGACTGCCCCACTTGAAAGTACGTCCACAGCCGCGTGGCCAGGGCCTGCTTCATGTCGACCAGCTCAGCGCGGGCCGTGGCGAAGTCGAGCAACGAATCAGACAGCGCCACCACGTCGCCCGACTTTTCAGTCGCCAGGCGAACGAAGTCGGCGTGCGCGTTCGACTCGAACAGGCCGCAGAAGAGCGCAAAGGCCCAGGCACGCTCGATGTCCTCTTTCAGCGGGGCGTTGACCAACACCGTCTGCAGCAACGTCGGCTCATCGGGCAGCTCCATGGCGACTGAGCAAGTAGCACATTCCCTCAGGCCGTCACTGCTTGACGACGCCGAGGTCGACATACGCCTGATTGACCATCACCACGTACGGGCGCTGCTCGAAGCGCAGGGTGCCTTCGCCGTCGTGTTCGATGATCTCCAGCTTGCCCATGCCCGCGCCCATCGGCCCGATGGAGTAGTAGTGCGCCTGCAGCGTGTAGGGGAACGCGCGTTTGCCCTTCGGCAGGCGAATGGTGAAGCACTCCGGGCCGTAGCCGGTGGTGACGTCGGCGTAGAGCTCGCCGCCCGAGGGCAGTACCTTCGACGAGTAGAAGGCGTGGCCGCCTTTGCCATCGTAGATGTGGAAGTCGACGTCGTTGGCGTCGGTCTCCCAGTTGAGCACGAAGCGCAAGGAAGGCCCGGTCTCCGCGATGCCGCCGATGGCGTTCAGCTTCTGCGCAATCTCCGCGCGGCGTTTCGGCTCGGCCTTGCTCCACGCGGCGGCGATGAGGCCCGCGTCTTCGCGCAGAATGCGTTCGACACCCAGGAAACGCCCGTCGGGGTACCGCTGCTTGAGGCCCACGGAGATCGCCTCGAACGCCTGCTCGTGTTTCCCCGCGCGCAGCAGGGCGAAGGCGAGCATGCGGTGACTGGCCGGATGATCGGCGCGCTGCTCCGCCGCCTTGGCGAAGGAGTCAGCAGCGAGCTCGAGGCCGGTGGTGAGCCGCTCCAGCCTGACGCCTGCGAAGCGCCGCAGGTCAGCCCGCGCGGGGAACAAATCGATGATGCTGCCGTACGCGCGCGCGGCGGTGGCGAGATCTCCGGTCTTCTCGAGCGCTTCACCCAGCGCCACGAGCGCGAGCAGATCGCCCGGCTGCTCTTCGTGCCAACCGTGCGCGAGCGCCAGCGCCCTGGCGGGGTTGGTCTTGAGGCCGTCCATCACCTCTTTGAACTTGCCGGTGTACGGGTCTGACCCCTTCTCGGGCGAGGCGGAGTTGTTCGGCCTCGGCTCGGGCCTTTGTTCCATCCGTATCGCCGACGGCGACGGCGGTGGCGGTGCGGCGGAGAGCTCGGCTTGCGGCGCGGCCTGCACGTCCTCGACCTCCTTCACCTTCGAGTCTTCCATCGCCCCCTGCGAGGCGACGTCGTCATCACCAGACCGCGCCCTCTTCTTTTCCGGGCTGGCTTTGGACTTGGCCTTGACGAGGTCGGCCTTCGGCGCAGGGGGCTGCTTGACCACCGCGACTGACTCGGGCCCACGCTTCTGCCGGGTGACCTGGCCACCTTCCACCGTGAGGATGTCGCTGAGCGCGCGGCGATCGATGTTGAAGCGCGCGTAGTCGGCTTCGGTCTCCAGCACGAGCAACGCGGTGAGCGACGAGAGCACCCGGTTCTTCGTCGAGACGTCGATAATCTCATTCTTGAGCCTGGTGCGCTGCGGAGCGCCGTCGGCTTGATCGAGCTGTGCCTGCAACGAGTCGATGCGCGCCTTCGCCCAGGCACGTTCCAGCAGCGGGCGTTCGATCGAGGCGAGCTGGCCGTCGTTGAGCGGCAGCGCGGCGCCGTTGATGGAGACCTTGAACGGCGCGTTCGCCGCGAGCTGCGCGTACACCAGCACCGCGTCGCCGGTCTGCACGCCCGAGAGCGTGGTGGGCCACACCGCCGTCGCGCCTTCCACCTTCACCACGAGCTTCGATTTCGTGGCGAGGCTCAAGCGGCGGGCGAGCTCGACTGGGGCGAGCCCTCCGTCGAGCACCGCGCCGTCGCGCGGCAGAGCTCCGGTGGTGAGCCGCGCGAGCGCAGCTTCATCACGCAGGCCACCCACGGTGATGGCATCGAGGCGTTGCACGCCGGCCGTCTTGAGCTTGAGCAACTGCGCGACCAGGTTCGGCCCTTCGACGAACCCAGCGGTCATCACGCCATCCGAGATGAGCAGCACCCGCGGCGTCGGGTTGGCCTGCACGTATTTGAGCGCGAGGTCGACGTTGGAGGCGCCCAGCGCACGGCGGGAACGCAGCGTCTTGACCTGCGCGTCGCCGAAACCCGAAGCGAGCCCCGAGTAGAGAGGCGCGACCTCTTGGTCGAACGCCACCACGTCGACCTTGAGCGTGTCCGTCTGCTTCGCCATCGCCGCAAGAAGCTGCTGCACCAGGCCCACCTGCTCACGCCACCCGAGCGCGCGTGAGCCGCTGGAATCCACCAGCACGGTGAAGGGGACGAGCGGATCGACGCCCACGTTGCCCACGGGGATGATGCGGGCCGCGACCAGGTCACCCGAGCGAACACCGAGCTGGTTGCGTTTGGGCGGCGCCACGAAGTCGGCGCTGGGCACGAAGCGCTTCTTGGTGAGCACGCCCTCGCCCATCACGCCGTCGACCTTCACGTCGAGCTCGCCCACCTCGGGCAGGCCCTTGAGTGGCAGCGAGTAGAGCGCGGTGCCGGCCACCAGCTCGTGCGAGTACGAGAGCACGACTTCCTTCACGCCCTTCGCGGGAATGGGGAAGACCTTCGCGGTGAACTCGTTGCCGCCGCTCTGCTCGAGCAGCGCGGGGTCCTGCCGGCGATGGAGGAAGTCTTCGTAGGCGCGGCGCGCGGCCTGGCGTTCGACCACCTCGCCTTCTTGCCAGCGGCCATCGAGCTTCATCGCGAAGCGGCTGACCGTCGCGCCCGGCGGCAGGGTCACCTTGAACTGGCCTTCGATGACGCGGTCGAGCGGGTTCTCGAAGGAGAGCGTCAGCTCGGTGAACGCGAGGGGATCCATCACCACCGCGCGGGCCCGCAGTCTCATGAGCTTGAGGCCGGTGCCGTCAGAGGCGGTCAACGACACCGGTGCGTCGGTGTTCTCGGCAAATGCAGACATCGACACCACGGCGAGCAGCAGCGGCAGTCTCATGGGTCCTACCTCAGCACACTGGAGTGCTCGCGATGTCGGCTGAAACCGCGTGCCCTCAAACGGCACGTCGAAGCCGAGTTCGACGATTTCGTACTTCGGCCCCAGCACCGCTTCACTGATGGCGGTGACGAACGGGGCGAGGCCTTCAGGTGCCAGCCGCAGTTGCTCAAGCGGCTCGAGGTGCGGTTGGTGAAGGCAGTGTGGAGGTGGCAGCGGGGCTTTGGCCCGGCGTCACGGCGCTTTCGGCGCGCTGACGGGAGGTGGGGTTTGCTTCTGGCAGTGGTTCGGCTCAGCCCTTCAACTCACGCCGCACCTCCACCTC